>NZ_QTMG01000030.1:0-70541 GCF_003635435.1 Parabacteroides sp. AF21-43
TCAAGTCCACGGAGGTTAGGCTGGAGCAGCCATACAGCAAGCTTGAAGCATCAGTTCTATCCGTATCATTCTTAAACACATCCTTTCCGAAGTAAATTAACTTAGAGCATCCACTGAAAGTAATATTAGAAATCTTACTGTCCCCAATGCTCCAATAGGCTATCAAGTTAGAACTAGAGCCCCTACAAGACGTGATGTCCCTGCAATCCCTTACCTCCATCTGGTGAAACCCGCTATTCCCATAGGTGTGGCTATAGGACTTGTATCCCGTACCGGAAGCATTTTCTGTCGTATCGTCACCCCAATCAATAACGTAATTAGCGGTAGGAGAAGAGACACTAATGGAGCAAGACGTTCCTGTAAACATCATCTGGATGTTTCCATTCTCTTCCGGCTTTATTCTCTCAGGGTTTAAGTTCATTTGAACATTGACAGTCATAGCGGATGTGCCTACTGTCACCTGTCCTTTATACTCGTAATAATCTGGATCTGTAACCGAATAATCCAAGGTACCTTTGGACAAAAGCAACGTACACTCTCCGTAACGGTTCGTGGTGCCACTCTTCCCTCCGCAAACAACCGTAGCCCCCTCTATATACAGAGAGGTATCCAATTTATCCACCACTACGAATTTTACGCTAACAGCCGCATAGACCTCCACCGTATTGGTGGTATCATTGGTTATCGCCGAAAAAGAGAATGTATTCGGAGAATATCCCGTAGCTTCCACAGTCCCGGAAACAGCCTCCCCACCCCGGATGTAGACATATCCGTTAGTGTCCGTTACATATCGCTTATCGCCGATGATGACGGAAGCGCCGGAAGGATAGACGCTTTGCCCGTATACCTTTACCCGGATCGTGCGCAGCGGGATATAGGTAATGGTATAGGTTTGCGTACGGGTACCGGCAACCAGATAGGAATCCGACAGGTCTTGGTGGTTATCACATTTGAAGTTGAAGTCGATCACGTTATCATCGTCCGCCGTGACCTTGTAGGTGTACTCATTTACTTTCTCGAAGTCAAAGTCACATTCAAACGTAGCATTAGTGATCGATTTTGCTTGGGAGGAACGGAACACGAAGGTCGTAATCGTGGGAGGTAAAAGATTAGTGTAAGTGATAACCAACTCCGGGAAGGCATCCCGGCATTTCGCTAGCTTATCCTCCGTTGCGGTAATGACATGCAGTTTGCCGGTAACTACGGCCTTAGTCAGATTGTTCCCGTTCTCATCGATACCACCCACCTTGATCAATTTATACACATCATTCAAGTTGTTCGCATTGGCATTGATGTTGATTAGGCGCACACGGTTCAGCACGGGATTCTTCATACCTAAGCAGCGCTCCACAAGGTAAAGAACGTTTATCCCCGTATCCTCGCAAACGATCGTAGTCAGTTTCGTAACCCCGGCTATATCGAAATAAGCGTCCGTAAGCTTGGATTGATTACGGAGGGTTAAGCCCGTGAGGGTAGCCGGGAGATACAACTTGGACAGGATACCGGCTGCCGGCAATACCACGGAGGTGATGGAAGTGCCTTGGGCATAGACCTCCTCCATGTTCTCGCATCCGGAGATATCCACCGCCTGCCTCAAATTTGGGCAGTTACGGATGTCCAGCTTGCGGAGCATGTTGTTCGTGCCGATCGAGAGCACGGTAAGGTTCGTGTTCTGATAGCCCGACATGCCGCTACCGATCAACAACTCTGAGAGGCGAGTAGCCTTGGATACGTCGATCGTACCGGCGTACAACCCCGACATATCCCCCAGTGACTTTACCCGGCTCGCCCCATAGATGATCGTCTCGGTGTCATTGAACACGATGTCGGGGGCCTCGATCAATACCGGCACGTCCTTGTAGGTACGTTGCCCCACCATGTAGGAACCGTACTTTACACGGGTATACTGATCGGCGTACGGGATGATCGTCATGTTGGCCGACGGGGACACGCCCGTCCATTCCCGGGGCGTATAGAGACGCAAGGTCGCGAAATCCGAGAGGAAACTGCCAGCCGTATACTTACTGTCTATATAAAGGAAGCGGTTATACGTCCACCACTTACGGTTCTCGATACGGGAGCCTTGGGCGGCGTACAGGTAAGAGCCGTTGCCCTCCTCTATCAGCGGGTCGATATACTTGAAACGACCGTCGGCGTTGTAGATCGCCTCGCACCATTTGTCCGATTGCTCGCCGTTCAGCACGGACATGATCAAGTCGTACGAGAGCAATCCGCGGGTACGGATATCCTTGTACATCGCCTCGATCTCGGATGGGAAACATTTCTCTAGGTTGTTCCACAACACGCTACTCTCACCGTTCCAGACGTTTAGCGTGCCTATCTTGTCGTGATACTCTATATTGTATCCGAAAGCGATCAATCCCTCGTTGTTCAGGCCGAAACAGGTATCGTTGTCGTAAAAGATGAAGATCCATTTCCCCTCCTCATGGAAATAGGTAAGGAACATGTTCTTCGCCCGCTGGTCCACCATACCGAACAACTCGGTGATAAGGTAGTAGGCGATCAGGTTATCGAGGTTGAAATGATTTCGAACCTCGTTCTTGAATTTCTCCAAGTTATCCTTGGTAGATACGACCCATGAGGTAACGGCCATGAGCTTCTCCGGCTTGCGGGTGCCCGCCTCGTACTCGGCGTTGATAGCGTCATCGTCCGGATAGCGGGACTCGAAGTCGTTCATCCAGTCCGTCCCGGAGAAATCGGCGGACTTGAAGAGGCAACGATCGGAGGTATTGTTCGAGAACTCCCAGCTCTCGTCACCCTCGGAGAAACCGAAGGTGTCGGCGGTGGACTTATCGTTATTGAAATTATATTTACCCACGAACTCCAGCGTATCACTTGCCGTCTCACGGTGGAAGATGGCTATCGGATAGCCGTCTACCGTGGTGCGGACCTCCTTGTTCGTCTTTTGGGGCGGGGTGGTAAGCCCCATTTCTATCAATAGGGAATTGATGACCTTGGCCATACCCGTGTTGTGCGTACCGGAAGACTCGGCGAAATCAGCCTTGACACAGAAGGCGTTTACGGGAATGCTATTCGCCCGTAGCGCGTATGTCGGCGATGTCCTTCCGCTCTCCGTGTAGGTAATGTCTGCCTTGAACTTGAACTTCCAGTTCTTCCTCGGATAATATTGGGAGGAGGTACCTTGCACGTCATTCTGGACGTTCTCGCAAGAGAAAGAGCGCCCGGGTTCTTGCAAGTCCGTAAAATAGACCTTGTTTGTTTTCTTATCGCCTTTATAAGTAGGCAACGGCCCCTCGAAGATCAAGCAAGGCAATCGCTCCAACACCTTTTGATAGGTGATATCCCCATAATCATTATATACTTGGTTCCGGTTGTAGATAGCCAGCGCCTTGTCGTAATCGTCCAGATCGCCTATGAAGTTATCGAGCATCTGGTATTGGTTCAAGTCGTTATCGTAGACACGGATGTTATACAGGTCGATCGTACAGCCCTCGCTACCGATCATGATATCCTGCGGAACCTTCTGCTGGAAATTATCCTCCGACGGATATTGCGCCGCCCCGGACATGATGCCGTTGATATAGATGTATATCAAACGGTTTAGCGTGCGTTTCTCAACCACGAGGGAGATGCGAACCCTCTCCTCCTCCTTGAACCGGGTGTCGATCGTGGTCTGCTCAGATGAGAACACCGCTTTCTGGGAAGATATCTGAAGGCCGATCCCCCCGTTCACACACTCGATAGCGATAGCCTCGTAATCGGTCACGTCACGGGTGTAGAACTCGAACTCGATGGTCTTACCCGTGGCCCGGAAGTCATCCTTGAATATCTTCAGCGGGATACGCACACGAGCGTCACCCGAGACACGGAGGGAGGTGCTATCCCGTTCCGAGATCCAGCCGTTCGTCTTGAAGTTGAAGCCGGTCAGATCCGCGGATATATCCCCGTATTTCCACTCGTTACGGTTATTGTCGTTGTTGCTCCGGTTCTGAGAGGTCAGCCAGAGTTGCAGGTTCGCCTTCTCCGGCTCCACGATAACCTCGGCGGGGGATACGGTGAGCGTAAAGGTCCGGGAGGCCGACCCGCTGGATATCTTTAGGGAGAGATCTCCCGACTGGGGAATACGGTAATTCCACTCGTGCAAGGTGCGGTCTACGCTCTGCGTGGATACCGTGGCGTTGTTGGCCGATAACATAACCTCCGATAGCGAGGAGTCCGGCGTATAGACCACGAAGGGGATCGTGAGCCGGTCGTATTGCCGCGCGACGGTCTGGGCGAAAGAAGAGGCCACGATAGGCGTGTTATCCCCCTCCACGATACAGATAAGGTCGTTGGTAAGCGTGTTGCTCCGGATCAGCTCCTCGTTGATAAGGGCCGTCATGTAGACTTGAAGCAAGTGCGCCCCGTGCGTCTGCCTAGGGATCACGTAGGTCAATTGCCGGTTCGAGGCGCTGGTCTCCACCGTTCCCAACTCCTTCCCGTCCAGTACAAAATGCACCGTCTTGTTGATGGCCCCCACGGGCGTATAGCGATACACGATCTCCCCAGAATAGACGAGCGCCGGGTCTATGGAGGAGGATATGGACATGGATATCACCTCAATCGTATAGGATAGGGAACGTGACGATCCCGTGCTATCCTTCACGGTTACCCTTACCGTGTTGGAGCCGGTGATCAAGTGTTCCGTCGGATCGAAATAATTATTGCCCTGCGAGATGGATACCATGCCTACCTTCTGGCTGTTCACGGTGTAAGTGGCCGTTCCCGGCCCGGTCTCGGAACCGTCATCCTGATAGACGCTCGTGAAATTGTATCCCACGGTGACGGCGGCCCCCTCTACCGTGGTGATGAGCGTATCGGTGACGCTCACGAGTTTCATGGTCACACCGCCACCACCACCTCCACCTCCGATCTCGGAGAGGTTCTTCACCGTCCAGAGCGAGCTACCGGCCTCTTGCACCAGCACACGGGACTCGTCCGGATCTTGGTCTACGATATCATCCACGTTGGTAAGCTCGCCCAGCGAGCTAGCCCCGCCGCCGCCCCCGCTTCCGGAGCCTACCGGGATAGCGTCCGATACGACAACGCCCCCGGAGGTAAGATACAGATTACCGTCTTTCGAGTAGCCGTTATCCACCTTCTTTTCCAGCAATTTCTTGATCGCCTCCAGCTCCTTGGCATAATCCCCGTCCAATTTACCGAGCAAGTCTTTCAGCCGGACCTTCACGTAAGAGACGTTAAGACCTTTCTCCTCCAAGGCCGGCAAAGAGTTTACGAAATCCATGCTCTCCGCTACACGGAGATCCTCTACGCTAAGGGAACCCGCCTCTATAGCGTTCTTTACGATCGGGGTTAAAGTCTCGACCAGTTCTTTAATTTCTTCGAGAGTATATGCCATGGGATCAAGATTGCTTATAGGGTTACCGTCTCGTTAAATATCCTGTCGAAAGCGTTTTGCACCTTCGTATACGCGCTTATCCATTCCTCTCCGGTAAGGCTGTCCGGGGATTCTTGAAAGAAAGAGAGCCTTTTCCCCCGGTCTACGGAAGCATAGCCGATACGGGTACCGGCATCGTATATGTAGGCATCTATATGTTGGAATGGCTCGCTTTCCTTACGGGATGCCTCTATCTTTACGAAACCCGTGGAAGAAAGGGCTTCCGTCAAGGACTTATTGATTGTCGTTGTTTCCATCTTTTTTCGTTTTAGGGGTTAGTAACTCGTTCATGGCATTTTTCAAGGGGGCGATAAAGGATGATCCCATGATGATATCCTTGACGGACTCAGCCATAGGTCTCGGAACATCGATAGCTTCCTTGCTGTAGTATATCTTCTTTCCGAAATCAGAGACAGCGATATCCGCCGTACGTCCATAGACCAAGTTTCCTACCTCTTTCGTCAAGTCAATAACTACGGGATCGCCTTCTACCGTAGCGTTAATACTTACTTTACTGAAATCTACTTTCATATTCGCTTATATTTAAATTGTTAATATTGTTATTGCCGAAAGTTAAATAAATACCATCGTTTGTTATTATACATAAATGTGGCGCAATCTCCTTTCCCCATTTCTAATGAATCCACATTATTGCCGTTATTGTCAACTATGATGGTCTGATCCCCAGAGTGGCTTTCCACCTTGATCGATATGGCATTACTGGCATGAGCGACTACGATTACGTTAATGAATATAGCACTGTTAAAATTGACATTGCTCCAAGATTCCCCATTATCGTAATAAACAGTACCTACTTTTTCAGCTATAGTACCCTCGCAAGGAAGGTATACATTTCTATACCCAGATGGACTGAACAAGAAAGTGTCCATATAACCTATATTATCCACAATGCAATCACTGACATCATAGACGTGCCTTATATACCTTGCCATCGATACAGTCCCGTTTATCTTCAATCCTCCTTGGCAAAAAATAGCGTAATTTTTACTTGCCCCATGAGCCTTAATTCTTGCCGCAATCTTCGATCCGGTCTTTGACTCGCTATCCTCCAGACGTAACAAGGATCTATTCTCTCCGGATACGGCGGGTAACACATTCAATCCGATCCCGGCCCAAACATTAGTTGCGGAGAATCCCAAGAATCCATCAGTACCCGTTGAATAAAGAAAGAATTTGTTATTTTTAAGACCCGTCGCATACGACTCGCTGAACAATCCATTCGCTTCCAGACGAAACCCTCCAATACTCGCTGCATTCGCAATTATCTCGTCAGCATTTATCAAGTCCGCTTGAATATACCCTCCCGCTATAAGCGTCTGTCCGTTTATTATCACGCTCGCCAATTTGTTCGCTCCCACACTGGCGCTACCTGTAAGTTTCCCTGTTAATTCCGCTTGAAGGGCTTTGGCCAGGTCTTCTTTTGTGATAGACCCACTTTTCGTATAACCTAAAAGAGTGTTGTTTAAGGTAGTCAGATTGACCTTGTTCGATATTTCTTGACTTAATGCCCAAGACAGATCATCGGAAGAGACACCATCTTTCCACGCCATCGATCCTAGATCACCTGAGCTAACCTTGTTCTTGATCGTATTCTGGGTGCTTAGGTCAAACATGGAAAATGTCACGAAACCGTTCAAATTGAGTCGGCTAGCGTTTATCTTGATCGTCTCCGCCGTCTGGTTGATGCTCGATATAATACTATCCTTAGATACCTTCAGATTAATATTGTCAGCGTTCACCTTGATAGCCGCCTCCATCTCGGTTTTTAGCCCGGATACGTCGGTCTTCTTGGCGTACAGCGTCAAGCTCTCATCCACACCGTCCAGCTTTAAGCCTAGGCTTGTCACTGTCTGGTTTATGCTGTCAGTCTTCGTCACGTACAAGGATAACGTGCTGGTCGTATTATCCAATTCTACCCCCATGTCCGTCACCGTCCCGCTCAACGTGTCGATCTTCAGGGCGTACATGCCTATCTTCTCGTCCGTCTGCAAGAACTTGGTGGACATTTCCAACCGCAAGTCCTCCACGGGATGCGTGGACATCTGGACGTTGTAGATATATATTTCCCCCGTATAATTCAAGATGAAATCACCTGTTCCGTTCCATTTGCCGGAAAATTCCTCTTGAACGAAGGTATCCGTAATCGCCAACGGTTTGCTTACGTAAAGCCCCTGTCCGGAGAATCCGGATGTTAACGTACCGGCGGTCTTTACCATGTACATGAACGATACGTAATAGCTAGGCCATACCTTCGTCCCGTCGGGCATCTCCAGTTGGCCGTCCGGTTTGTTCTTCAGGTAGGAGTTTAATTGCTTTACTCCCGAGTTCTTGATATAAAGGGCCTTGCGGCTGGATACCTCCACGATTCCTGTAACCTTATCCTTCTCAGCGTAGAAGGAATCGTTCACGGCCATGAAACGCTCCTTCACCGTGAATAGCGACACGTCGTTACCGAGTACCCATCCTACCGTATCAGCGGAGAAAGAGGCGTTCGTGAGGCAATTATCCTTCTCCGATAGCTCGTAGCGCACGGAAGACATCTCGCTGGATAGCCTTCCTTCCACGATTTCGAACTTGGTCTTCACGTTCTCCCCCGTATCGAGCATGAACTGCCCACGGGCGTAAAGATTCTCCACGTATATACCATCGCCCTCCAGCCTCCCGAAATAAGGCGTTACCAGACCGTTCATGTTTCCCACCCGTACCTTCACGCAGTTTTCCGGATCGGTCTTCATCCCACGGATCACGTCCATGTAGGGCGTGCCGAACTCATCCACCGTGGTGATCTTCATGATGCCGCTGCGGGTGGAGTTATCCGGATTGTCCACACGACAAAGGGTATCCCTCTTGGCTATGTCCGATAGATTTCCCACGAAATTCGTGAAACGGAGCCAGTCCAGACGGTTCTCGCCGTCGGAGAGGTCCCCTACGGCCACTTCCACCACCTTCAGCTCGTACGACTTGGTCATCTTGTAGTCGTTCTGCAAGGTAGGATCGCCTTGAAACTGCTGTACCATGAGGATATCGCCTTCCCGGAACGGGTTGTACAACCTGCCTCCGTCGGTATCCAAGTAGATCCGACCGGTCTCCGGATCATAATGATCCACCTCCATCATTCCGGCGAAGATGCGGTTGTCGTTCTCGCCAAGCAGTTGCGAGACCACGAACGTATATACTTTAAGCTCGTTACGTACCGAGATCGAATCGATCTCCAGCTTGTATTTAGTCTCCTCCACACCGGCGGCGTTCGTCACCTTGTAAGGCGCTATCATGAATCCCGTCCCGTTCGGGAAACCGGAGGCGAATGTAGGAGAGGAAAGGGAACCGGCGAACATGGAGTCATGCTTCACCTTCAAGTCCTTTACCCATGCCGTGCCGTCGGCGAAGATACGGAAACCGTTCTCGTGCTTGAAACTATCAGCGTCACGGTCTGAGTAGATGGAGGATTCCAGCCCGCTTAAGATTATGTCTTTTTCGAAAGAGATGTTACCATGCGCCGTATCATCTATATCTTTTCTTAAAAAGCGATCATCAAGTGCGGATATAGGCTTTAGTATCTCCTTCAAGACTCTAAGAGCCGTGAAAGCGTTCTCATCGGACGGCTCTGTCAGATCATCTAATTTTATATGATAGAAATCGTCTCCCGGTCCACCCGATCCTCCTGCTCCGTTGACGATAGCCCTCCATGTCTCTCCAAGTTCGCTTATGATGCCGTTCCTTATCGTGTCATGTATTACACCAAAAGACGTAACGGATGCTTTCGGGTTATGCGGATCAAAGGCCGGGAATAATACCCCCTCGCCAAGCTCTTGCCGTGGGAGCTCAGCTAAGCGAGGGGGAAAAATAAAATCCGGCGAGGAGAGGTTTGGAACCGTTAGATTATCCGGAAGCTCTTTCTCGTTACGGATAAGGTTCAGGTACCTCGAGATCTCCGAGAGTCGGTACGTGAACGTATAGGAGCTCGGGAGATCGTTGGAGGTGTAGGTGGCGTCGCTCTCGGTGACGATTATTCTCCGGATCATGGACGCCTCGTATATATACTTGGCCCGGCTGGGGAAAAAATCCAGCAACCAACGGCGGGAGTAATCATCGAGGAATCCCGTGTTCTTAACGAACTTACGATCGGTCTCCACGTCATACTCGGACAGGTTCTCGTCCAGTTCCGCTATCAGGTGGCCATGCTCTGCCTGCAGACGGTTCACCCCATGGGCACGGAAGGTGTCCATACCTCCCAGACTGTTCTCGAAAAGGAACCATTGCTCGTCCTCGGAATGGATATCCGTGAATTTATAGAATTGCGATACGCTCAGTCTCGCTCCGCCGGCCTCGGCGTAAACCTCGAGATAGCTGGGGTACTTGTTCCCGAATAGCTTGGCTACGATTGCGTATTGGAGATTGAGTGTCACGCACTCGCCGGCGGTCATTCCCTTCAAGGAGGTCATGCTCGAAGATTTGTCCGGGAACGTGGCCTTGGCCTTCACCGTGCAGTCCGATATGGCGTAGTAGGTCAACCACTCCGGTGAGTAATAGGTCACCTCCTTGACCTTTGGCTGCCACGTGAGGAAGTGGGACTTCAACCAGTTTCCCGGCGTGTCCGCCAGATCCGCTATCCCGCACCGGATCGCCCGGAACGAGTGGGAGGTCCCGTCTATCGTGGCCGTGAAATCTGCGAATATGGTATTTTGGGAATAGATCTCTTGGGCCGTGTCCAAAGTATAGCTCAATTGGCTTTCCACCACCTCTCTCACGTCGATCGTGACCATCTTGTCCGGCCCGGGCTCGTAGCTTTGCTCGAGCAAGGTGGCCGTTCCTTTCTTCAAGATGAAAGAGACGGCCTCTTGTGCCCCCAATACAAATTTCCTCATGTTCCCGGACAGGCTCAGAGCGTCTGGTTTATCTATGATCGTTGCCATTTGCGATTATTTTACCCCCAAAAGTATGGCTGTCGGATGGTCCGATAAAGGACAGTTACCGGGTCACGGGCTCGAGCCACACGGTCAGGGTACCGTCCTCCGGATCGGTCGGCCCGGATGCGGAGCCACGGCTATAGAATTGCACGGGATAAGTGGCTTGATGGTATTTCCCGCCCTGCACGTATTGGTATGCGCTGGGCGGGGCGTAGTATATGGTCACGGGCTCCTCCTTGAACACCCATCTCCTTTTCACGCTGTCACTGGCGTTGGACCGGGAGTAGTTGACCTTCCATTTATATTTGGATACATGGGAGGCGAACCGCTCTGCCTCGGCCATGGCCGTGGATACCGGCTCGTAAAGCCTCGTGGTAAGGAACGTGGATTCCAAGGGTTCCCGGGAACCCGGGCTATATTGTATGGCGGAGGGAAGCAACTCCTGTCCCTCGATCGTCACCTTCCTGTACTCGGAGAGCGATACCTTTTGGATGTCACTGAGAAGCATGCTCGCTTTTATCTCGAGCAGAGAGTTCCGGAGCAGGGAATCGTAATTCCTCCAGAACCGTTCGAAAAGCCCGTCCGGGCCGTGGTAGGCGAGCGTATAGTTCCAGAGCTTGTTTCCCTCGGCGTCATGATTGAGGATCGTCCCGTAGTCCAGTTTCCCGGCATGGAATACGAACGCCGGCATGGGTTTCAACTCCTCGTTATCTTCCGCCTCGCCTACCACCTCAGACGTGGAGTCATTCACGGAATCCATGATGATGGAGGAGTTCAACGATCTTCCGGTCCCTATATAAATCCCGAGATGCGGGATGGCCCCGGCTCCTCCGCTGCCAAAAGCAGGTGTATAGACCATCGCCGGTAGCACGTCCGGGGATTCCTTGCTCTCCGTCTCCAGTGTCCCGCCGGCGTAATAATCCATCGTGACCAGACCGATCCGTTGCGTGACCGGCGTGATCCCCTTGTAACCTCTCCGGACAAACTCACCCGATATCTGGTTATACTCCACGTCCGGGTATTTCTTTAATAGGTCTACCAAGGTACTGAACTCCTCGTTCTCGTTCCCCGTGGCTCTTCCCGTCGTTGGCATCGGGCGCTCGCTCTCCTGTTTCTCTTCCGGCGGCGTGAGCCGGTCATAGGTAAGCTTTAACTGCTTGAAGCTCGAGGGATGGTTGACTGTGTATTTACCAGCTACGCAATCCGTGAGGTCGCAGGAGGGTGTCTCGTTCAGGTTCTCATCGAATAGCACGATACGGATGGTCTTGCGGGTCTCGTCCGGGATGAACTCGCAGCAGAATTTATATCGGTATACGTCCAGTATCGTCTTGATCATGCAGTCCGGGACGATCTGGGAGTATCGGATCTCACCCCTTACGATCGTATCGATCGTGTTGTTCAAAAAAACCATGTCCTTGAATGGGGTGGTGCGGGAAAAGAAGGAGTCCTCCAAGGTGTAGCCAAGATAGGCGAATATCTCCTCCAATAGATGCAATCCACGGATGAAGGGGGATATGTAGAATCCCGGAGCCAACCGGATCGTTTTCTCATCGACTACCTCCGTCCGCTCCACGTCGTTGTAAAGACGGGGATATCCGTCCGGTCCCGGATCACCGGTGGCGTTTAAAGAACCGGACTCTAGGATGGCCGGGAACAAGGCGAATCGGTCGTCATGTGTAATGAACAGGTTCCGGCAGAAGGATATCGCCTCGCTGACAGACGCGAACTTGAGAACCTTGTCCTCAAAGACCGTGGATAACGGTACATCCTTGATCTTCTCGTAGAACGCTCCGGTATTCAAGTAAAAACTGGTCTCGATCCCGCTCTTCCGGTTCGCCGACAGGATGGCTTGACGGCAGGGAATGGAGAATACCCCGTGTTGGATCATGGCGTTGATCCGCTGCGAGGCCTTGCTGATCCCGGCCATGTTATCCGGATAGATGAGTAGTTCCCTATTCCTGTCCGTGGGAGGGAGTGTTACCGGTAAGCTCTGCTCTCCGTAATCGTTAAAGAACGGGTTCATCCGGGATAAGGTCAATTGGATGTCTCCTAGGTCGTAAGCCTTGCCGGATTCGTGAATGATGTCCATCTTATTTGCCTCCTATCTTTTTGGATTTGTCCAATGTCTTCTGGGCGGCCTCGATATCGCTATAAACGATATAGGCCCTCATGCCTTTTGCTCTTAGTTCGGAAAATAGCATAAGTAGCTGTGTGAGTACTTTGAGTAATTCCGGATTATTACTTGAAACCATTACATTTTCTTCATCCGAGCGTCCATTGTATCCACCGTTGGCGAATCCGTTGACGGGAAGAGGATTTGTGCTTGTTCTTTGTCTTCGGATGGCATCCAAGGCTAGGATATGGTTCATGGAAACCGGATCTTGTAATTGCCATGCCGGTGTAACGTATTCTTCTCGATGTACGGGACCAGCCACTTCAAGTATACCACCGTTGCCGGTGAATCCTCCGTTGTACCAACCGGTGGAGTCTGATACAACCCGTTGTCCGGTTTGCGGCGTAGTGCTGTCATTAAGACCTGCATTTGCGGTAGATGTACTAGGTTTCTTGATAAGACCTTTCAAGGCACCGAAAGCGACGTTAATAAGTGCGATTTCACCTGCTGCTTTTGCCAATCCTAGAAAACCTAAGCTACCTATATCTTTAATGGTTCTTTCAGCGATAGCCATTACTGCAATCTGTCTTAATGTATCTAAGGTAAGAAGAAGAATATTATGCATAGCATCAGCAAATGTCGTTTCGGTATCTGTTAAAGCTTGACCTAATATCATTCCTGCTTCACTACCAAAATCTTTCATTATGTTGAATTGCTTTTTTTTCTTTTCTTCCTCTTCTTCTCTAGCCTTCTCTTTTTCGTCCATTTCCTTTTTAACGAATCCTTGTAACAACTCATTCAATTTGTCATAGTGTTCTTTTGTCTGTTTTTCCTTCTTTTTGTTGATGTCTTTTTCTTTTTGGAGATTTTCCAGATAGGCTTGATACCCTTTGTCTAATAATTTGATCTTATAATCTAGTATTAATTGCTCTATTTTCTTTCTTTCGTCACTGCCTATTTTATAGATAGCTAATTGTTTATTTAATTTTTCGAGTTCTAAAGCTTGAAGTTTTGTTTGATAATCATCATATAATCTTAGGCCCTCGGTATAATCTTGTGTCAATTTTAGTTTCTTGGTTGCGATATAACGATCAACCTCTTTCAGCTTTGCGTCTGTGATTTTTTTCTCTTGCTCCGCTGACAGTCCCGGGGTTATATCCGTTTTTTTTATTTTAGGGGCAATAACTTCTACTTCTGGCAACTCGTTTGCAGTTTTTTTAGGCAGAAGAGGAGAGTATTTCTGAGATATCTTATCGAGGTTGGATGCTAATTGGTAAGTTTGTGTCATATAGCTCTGTAAACTTCCCCAGAAATCCTTATCGACTTTACCTCTGGCCCCATAGTAGTAGTCAATGTAAGAGATGACATCATCATATGTTTTTGTCCATGAGCGTCCGTTCTTTATCCCTTCATCTGTTATACGTTTTACGTCTCGAAGCATAGCGTCGGTAACGAATTGTCCCAGATTTGATTTTTCCCTCATTTGATCCATCAAATCAATTTGTTTATTTAAGGCGGTGGTCGTTACATCCTCCTTCTCTTTCTGCATGGTTTTTAAAACTATGTTTTCATGCAACTTTTCATTAACTATTTCTAAAGCTTTTGCGATATCCTCTGTTGTACTTTGTTCTGTTAGTTGGTTTTCAAGATATTTTCCATATCGAGAATTGATCTCATCGATTAATTCTTTTCGTTGCTTTGTTCCGGCGTTGCTTCGTTGGAGAGCGTCAAATAGGGTATAAGCTTCTGCCCGTTCGTTGGCGATTTCCTTGTTCATCTCTTTTAAGGCCCGGGCACTTTTTGTTGAATTATCCCATATCTTGTAAATACCTACAGCTAAAGCCGTAATTGCCACACCTGCCGCAATAATGGGATTGAGACCCAGAGTCACTAAGAAACTGCGCATAGCCATAGTCGCAGCTTTGATATTTCTAGCCTTGAGAGCTGATGCTGCCGCTAATGCATATTCTGCGGCTATGGAAGAACGGGTCGCAACTAAATGAGCCTTTTCTATAATTGTAGCTTTTAGAGTAGCTCCATTTGACGCAATCTTCCAGTAAGTGTTTAGCTTGATAGCGGCTGTATACAAAGTTAATGTCGATATTAAGGTAATAACCAGCCCTGTATTTTTACTGATCCAATCGGCCATCAGAACTAGTTTTTTAGTCCAGTTCACGGTTTGATTCATTACGCTGATAATGGATGGATTGATCTTTTCCATTAACTCAATGCCAAGATCGTTAAGTTTGTTTTTTGCTTGTTGCATTTTAGCCGTGGCAGATTGGCTTTTTATCGTGGCCTGCTCTAAAGCGACGGATGTGCCGGTTACGGCTTTCGTATAATATTCTACCTTATCCGCTTCATTGATAAGGACAGAGGCAACATTGTAACCTTCTTCCCCGAACATCTTTTTGATAGCGGTAGCGTCCATTTGTTTTTTGCGGAGATTTTCCAGAGCCGTATTTAGCCCGACTATTTTGGGGTTAGTCTCGTCAGCTCCTGTTTGCAGGGTAAGGAAAAACTTTTTGAGTCCGGTACCGGCGATCTCATCCTTGATACCTTTCTTACCTAAAGTTTCAATGGTTCCAACCAGTTGTTCGATCGGAATCTTTGCAGAAGCGGCTGCGACACCACTTGTCTTTATAGCTTTGGTCTGGCTCTCTACGGCTGCTGCACCGAATTTACTTCCGGCGGCAAGTACATTTACATATCGAGCGGCTTGATCAGCTCCATCCCCATACTGGTTTAATGCCAAGGTGACGGCATCTACCGCATCCGTAAGTTTCATGCCACTGGCAGAGGCGAGGATGAGCGTTTGCTCCGTCACTTCTGCTAAAGCCTCTTTATTTGCTAGCAATTCGGGTTTAGCGGAACCTACTAATTTATAAGCTTCCAGTATCTCATCAGCGGATTGGCGTATGCGGATACCTTCTTCGGTAACTGTAGTGGAAAGACGTTTTGCTTGATCTGTAAGCCACTCTATACTTTCATCATCTAGGCCTGTAAGAGCTTTTACATCGGCCTTGCTTTCTTCCAGTTTATTGCGGGCTTCACGGAATTTGTTGAAAGTAAGAGTAATACCCGTAATGGCTGCCACTGCGGTACCAATGATTCCCATATATTTATTTACGAAATCTGTGGCACGTCCCCAGACCGAGGCTTGGCAACCGATCTCTACACGCATCTCTTGTTGGGCTAGTGCGGTTTCTTTGGAGATGCGTTTCAGCATTTCTAGTTTAGTGTTATATTCAGCGGTACCACGAGTTACTTTTTTCAGCTCCGTTGAAATTTTATTCTTTGTCTTTATTAAGTCATTATAAGTAGCTCCACTTAGGTTCTTCAATACTCTTTCCGTATCAGCGACCTCTTGCTTATACTTTTGCATCTTCTGGGTTTGGGCAGTCAACTCACGTTCTATTTTCTTAGCCGCCTTACTATTGCCTTCTCCCGCTGCTCGGAGATCGAGTAGCTTTTTCTCCAGTTCCCCGATTTTCGTCTCTAACTCCGATGCGCTAGTCATTGCGTCGGAGTTATCCAGATATATCTTGATGCTCCTGTTTAAATCTCCTGCCATATCCTAATCTTTATCTATGAAAATTCGTGATGCGTCGATTTGCATATCGGCGGCGTAGTCCGCTACGATGTCTGCCAGTTTGGGAAGATTCTTTTCGATGATGGGATCGAACCAACGGATCGGGTGGCGGTTGCCGGTTCCCATCAGGTAGAAAGAATCCGGGTTGGTCTTTTTCAGCTTCCCGTATTTGTCCGTCCATTTAGAGCCGCCCCGGAAACCACCTTGGCCCCGTCCGGCTCCCCTATGGATATAGATACCTTCACGGGCGAAACTGAATCCCACTCGTTCGGTCTCTCCTTTACTTTTGTAAATTCTGGGTTCTAGGGAGTCCGATAGGAACTCATCTTTCTGGACAAGCAAGGCGATATTCCCTTTCAAGTCTTGGATTATGTAGCCCATCCATTCCTTTACCTCAGAATTAAATTGTCTCAATTTCTCCTTATCCTGCCTACGTTCATACCGGGCGATCCGGCTGGTTGACTCTAGCGAGATCTCGAAGGGTAATCCTTCCCTCGCTCCGATTAGGGAGTTCTTGCGTTTAGGCGTGCGCATCTGCTCGCTCAATCTTTTCATGACTCCCATATCATACCCACATTGATTGGTCGATAGAGAAGGGGATAGGCTTTCTTAGGTTGAAGCCTAACATCACCCCATAGAAATTATCTCCCATGGGACCTATGCCCCGAAAGGTCATGCTGTTTAGCTCTAGGAACTGAAGCCCGTTACGTTCCTCGTTCCAGTCGAGCATCATCCGGCAGACGATCTGCATGAGAAGATCCTTGCATTCCGCTTTCGCAAAGTGAATCCCGTCGATATTCCCGGCCTCGCATTGCTTTAATAGGGCGATAAAATATTGTGGGATATTTACGAGGTTGTCATTGTTAAGCCAAGAGAAATCCGAGTTAAGCCCGTCGATGGCGACTAATACATGATCCCGGATAGAGGAGATACGTTCTTCCAGATCAGAGATTTCCTCTACCTCGTCGCTACGGAGGAAATGACATTCCCCGTCCGTATGACCGATAGCGGCTAGATGCCTAGCGATCCATTCCGAATACTCAAAGTGATTGTATATGTCCATAACATCCAATTTATAGACACAAAAAAAGCCCCCCGAAGGGAGCTTTTAAAGGACATATGAAAACTACTAATCACCTTTTATACCTACTGATATAATCAGTCAAGCGTTCAGCTTGCAATTTTGTTATCTTTGTAAATGAAATCTTCTTCTTAAGTGTCTCAAAACCAAATTCATCTATAAACTTACCAATTGAAACATTTAAAAACATAGAAGGCAAAGAAGACACACCTTCCATATCGATGGTAATCTTGTCCGAAGAATTCATATTCTCTCTGATTATATCATAGAGACTACTTCCTGCCATAGGAAAATCCTTTCCTTCCATCACGTCATAAAGTTTAATTGTACACATAGTATCCTCTTTTTATTTAGTTAAAAATCAAACTCGTCTAAAATTTCTTCTTCTTCCAAATTTCCTAAATATAATTCGAAATATATCAACGTCCCATTAAAATCAAAATCAATATTGTCAATTTTAACTTCATGCTTCTTTAATAAACGAGCTGTATTGCAAATTATTCTTACTGCATCAGCGCACGATAATATATTATCTAGGCCTTTTCCTTTATTATGAACCTTAGATCCAACTGTAAAATCAACCTCTATAGACTTTTTCAAAGCATCGCTATCTGATATTATAGTGGAATCAAAATTTCTGACAGATTTTGATATACCTTTCCCGAAATCACAAATAGCTACACGCAAGACTTCATCCTGTCCTTCATATTTAATAAATGAAAAAGCATTACCATTTGCATCAGCATGATCAAAAACATTATAAAATGCTTCTACTATGCTAAGCGAAATTATACTTAAGTCTTTACCTCTAAAGAAATTCTTTTTAAAATATTGTTCTACCTCTATTGCATATGCGTCTTTTTGATTCTCAACTATACGCCATAAATTAAATATATTATCACTTTCAGAATCCACATGATCTTTACTGTAATTCCAATACTCTCTAAATTTAAGATCTTCAAAAAACAGCTTCTCTATAGATTCATTTGATATCCGTATAGTATGTTCTTCTACATTAACTAAAAATTCAATCAAACATGCAATTGTAACAACATGAATAGGCTGAAATAATTCAGGAGACAATGTATCCTTAAAAACAAAAGTTATTTGTTTTTGATAATTTTCTTTTTTATATTCATTCCTGATAGTAGCGATTTGTCTCAGCCAATCCGCTCTTTTCAAAGAGTTAAAATATATGTTCGTATTATCCATGTTTTGAAGAACATTATTCATATATACAACAATTTTTATCTGCTGAATATTATCAGTTTCTATTTAAAAAAGCAAAATAAATAATAGCAAAACAATCAACACACCAGCTATAACCTTGCTTATATGGTTTTTGCTGTGACGCACTTCATTCAGAGCCGCACCGATCAGCATAACAAAACCTAATATAGCTACAAATGTCAGCATACTGCAAATATAATCATTCTTTTGGAAGAAGCAAGCGTAACAGCTCCTCCAATCTCATGGCGGCATGCATTCGTTCTTCTTTACTATATTGTCCGTTTACATCGGTAACGATGTCGAGTAGGCGCAGGGCTTCTTGGAGTTTCATTTCGGTTCCTCCTTTCCTTCAAACAAACATAATCTTTTTTTCAGAAAACTTAGAGCCGCAATAAGCGACAATGATTCTTTTTCAGAAAGTACACCCGGGGCATCATGCTCGCATGCAATGAAAGTGATAGCGCTGTCAATGGCCTTAACATCTTCTTCTAACCCACCTTTATCATTTTCCTGCCAATATCTGATCGCATCCAGCATTAGGTTTGATATACATATATCTTCCAGTCTAATCATTTGGGCCTCCTTTCTTCGCTGAGTTATAAACGAACCAAGCTACGATGACCAGTGGTAAGAACACTGGAGACAGCATAGCCAATAAAGCTACCGTGTACATTTTAGCCTCGTAAATGGATTTACAGGAGGCGATACCAAGAGGCAACAGGTTGTAGAACTTCTGGACGGTTGTCCAAGAAAAGAGATCATGTTCCCGGCTCCGGGAAGATGATACGGTTAATGAATTTGTTTTCATAACGTTGTGACTTTAGCGTATGGGCAGAAAAAAAGCGGCTGCCATTTCCACTCGCTAAAGTCACAACGTTACGTTCCCGAAGGTACGAAAATTGTAGGAAAGGCAACCGCCAATATTTTTATACAACAAAGTAAGGCATAAAAAAGCCCTGACTATCAAAAATATGTCCGAGCAATAACCGATGCTCAACGAGAACGACAAACGTTCGTGACTTTAGCTGATGCAAATATGGTAAAAGTTTTTGAGATGGCAATGCTAATTAAAAGAAATCTACCAATCTTCCTCCTCTGTTTTTAGCTGAGACACTCCATTGAATATGTTATTTTCAATCTGATATAGCCTATATAGCTGTTCTAGTAGGACTTGTGTTCTTACATTTATGTAATGGGCATCTGTTCGTTTACTTTTAGTAAGTCCTAGTCCATCGGAAACAAACGATGTTAAATAAAAATCCCTAGTCAAGTAAGTTTCTATAGGGGCTTCGGCTTCATTTAAATCTCCTTTCTCTACATAAATATCATATAAATCTATTTTGTACCTATTATCTCGTACTTGGATTTTCAATGTAAAATGTATCGGTACACTTCCTACATATTTACCCATTAACCCCATACTGAAAATTAAATAACCTTCAGTCATACCTTTGCAAACAAGGATACCTGTTTCTTTATCTTGCATTTGCAAAATATTTTTAGCACTAACGAAAACATCAACCAATGATTGATAGATATTGTCGTATAGTGTTCCTTTACCAAGCCCTTCAACTTGTCTGACGTAAGAAATAGTAAAACTTCCATCATCATTAAAAGGTACTGAAGACAATATTTCAATCATATCTTCCTTTTTTAATTTGGGTAACTTCTTATCTTCTATCTTCCTTTTTTCAAAGTTTGAATATTTTTGGTAGATAAATTCTTTAAATTCTTCTTGCGACATAGGATTTCTTACAATTTCGAAATCTTGTGCAAAAGCGTTTGTGCTAAGTAGTGTAACAAATAAGATACAGATTAGGTGTTTCATGTTTAATTTTGTATTGATTATTATGGATCGCAAGTAGGGAAAAGTTTTTGATATGGCAAAGAAACCAAGTATCTTTGTGGAAAAGAATTGCGATATGAATACAACAGATTACGATATCTATAAAATCAGACAAGAGCAGCTGTCGTTAAGCCGTCGTATCACTCGCATAGAAAATATGATACACGCAATCAGACCTACTCGATTAATCTACGTATTAGGTTTCCTATCGGGTTTCCTGCTAAACTATCTACTACGGCACCTGTTATAGCGGCCAAGACCCACCAAGCGAATTTAAACAAGGAGACCCAGCCGTTAGCCACGTCAAGTTTTAATTTTTTATCTTCCAGTTCTTCTTTATCTGCTGACTTTTGCAGATGTTTTTTCAATCCAATAGTAGCAATACTTTCTCCTTCATTGGTTAGTATCAGCCAATATTCATCCTTTCCCATATATTCGATCGCATGATACCGCTTCATCAGCGTCTCCTTCATATACTCATAATCCATCGTGTGATTATCATAGTCCGGAAGGCCATTATAAAATTGGTCTATATTACAGCGACCAGCATTTTGTTTCACCGTGGCAAGTATCTTATCCGCTATCTCGTATTGTTTTTCTGTAAACATTATCAAAAGAGAATAGCCTGTATTTCTGAGGGTGCATCCTCATACTCTACAGGCCATTAAAAAACCAATTGGCATATCTTTTCCGAAGGTCACCGCATGCACTCGGTTCTACTCGGTTTCTAATCTTTTCGTAAAGATGGGGAAAGTTTTTGGTAACACAATGCTTTCCACGTATTTTTGTGGAAAATGTTATTCCTATGAAATCAATAATCAATTATTTTCGCAAACGTAAAGAGGAACGTCTTCGTGAACGTTGTGTTAAGTATGCCATTAAAGCCCACGAAGGACGGGATAAAGGTTTTACTGTCAGCGATTCAGCCCAAGACATTGAATTGTATATAAAAGACGGTATGACATCCCAAGGAAAAAGGCATCAATAAGGTTTCTTATAAGGCAAAACAACAGGTAACTTGAACCTTATTCGGTTCGCCTCATTTCCATTGCTTCCTTCTTTGGTTGAAGCGCCTATACCTACTACACTGGCTAATACACCGATCTTTCCGCTATTTTCCTTTATTTCAGAGGTGCTGACTTGTAGATCAAACTCTACTGATGAAACAATAACACCTTCACTATTGTCTATCGTCTCAAAGTTTGTATTCTCTGCATAGCATGGATTTACCACTACTCCTTTATCTTTCAATTCATCATCTAATTCATAAACAGCTTCCGAAAGCTGGGTTATAGCGGATTTAATAAATTCTTTTAGTTCCATAAACAACAAAGCCCGCATTTCAGACCGGCCATGATCCTACTTTGCGGGCTCTTTCTTCAATGAAGTTTATCTTTTTCAAATATCTCGCATGGCCTCGATATATTTGATATCTAATCTTTTTGTAAAGATGGTGAAAGTTTTTGAGATGGCAAAGAAACCCGATCGTATTATATTGTTTTCGTAAGTATCATACCAAGTTCAATTTAGTAATCCGGCGGCTGATGTCTTTCAGCGCCATATCCAAAATAGCCAGTTCCTCCTGTGTGAATTTGCAAATTTTACCGTGCACGCTATTCCCGTTTAATCGTTGGTAGAACCAAGAGGATGATTTCCCGAAATAATCTTTGGCTAGATTAGAGACGGACAGGTATGGTAAAACGGGACCCAGTCGTTCACGAATAGTTAGCTGCTCCTTGATGTCCGCGATCTCTTTATGGATGTTTTCAAAGTCATTTTGCACACCTGCGGTAAGCAGTTCGGTTTCCTTTTCATCCATACTATCCAACAAATCGGTAATCTGTCGGTCTATGGTAGGGCGGTCATTCTCCGGGGACTTTTTCCAAAGTTCCTTTAGTTCAAAAAAACGCTTTACTTTATCCATATTATTCTGTTTTTTGAGTTACACATGAAAGGGAAACTCTCCCTCTGGCCTGGAGGGGGAGAACCTTTCTGGTCAATAATACTTTCCAAGTTCCTTAAGTTCTTTCTCAAGTCTCTTGATCTCTTTATCAACCACCGCTTTCATGAATTTGCTTCTCGAAGTCAGTTCATGATACTTGCGGAGATAAAAAAGGAGATCTTTTTCTGCCTCTTCTATCCGGGCTTTTAGCCCATCGTCACTATGCATAGAGCTCTTGTCTTAATGACATCACAAAGATAATAAAAATATTATCAATGGCAAACGTTTGGTAATATTTTTATTATCATAGTATCTGGATTGGAGATAATAACAAAACCGCTCCACCTTCACAGGCAAAGCGGCTGTCCATTACTAATCTAAAAATCTAATACCATGAAAAACACCTATTACTACATATCTTGTTTCTTTTTCTCCTCTTTTTCGATCGCTACTTCTAGGGTATAGAGAGCGTCGTATAAAAGGGATTGTTTTACCTGTTCTTTCTTGGTCACGTCTCCGCTGGCCATCTCATCCACGATGCGTTGTTGCGTGTCGAATATATCCAAAGGGGCTTCATTCCCTCCGGAGGAGAATACCCGGGAGAACTTTGCTTGTATGAAATTCATGCTACCTAGGTAGTACCAGAACATGACTGTCTTTACGATCGGCTCTACATTCCGGAACCAAGCCGGATCACCGTCCTCACGTATGGAGAATGAGCCGTCTTTCCAGATTATGGATAGGAAGTTATCCAATGCCTCGAATAAATCCTGTCTCATCCGCTGTTGCCAAGTCTGTAGCATGATGAACTGTCCGTAGCTGATATTGGTCAGGCCGTCTTCCGGGCCGTATAACTCGATATCTTTGTCTTTGTAGACGGGGAATGGGTTACGGGTTAAGCGGATATCCAGCTCGATCCCTTTTTCTGTCTCTTGGAATAAGAAATCAAAGATGGTGCTCAACGCCGCCAGTTGCTCGGCCGTGATCCATATACGATCTTTGGGAAGGGAAACGGCGTAACCGGTTCCATTGGCTTTCTGGTATCGCCGGATTCTCGCGGACAGGCAAAACAATAGCATCTTGACCTTGGCTTCTTGGGCCGTACTTTTCGAGTTCAAAATATTGGCGAGAAAGCAAAGCTGTTCCGCTGTCATCTCATCCCATGTGCCGGGCACGAGGTAATCGATATCTTTGATCGTTATTTTTCTCATAATACGAAAATATGTTTGTCCTTGGAATTAAAGTCGTTCTTGATAGGAGCGGGGAGGCCTAGTTCCGGGGCGTAAACTTTCATGTAATCCTCGATTACCGCTTCTAACGACGTTACCTGCTCGGCGTAGAAATTACCGTTGTCCGTGGGATCGGAATACAGCGGATAGATCACGGGTTTAAACTCCAGCTGGCCGGCCGCCGTACGTTGTACCCGGGTGGTTTGGCTGGTATGGAGCTTGGCTACGTACATGGCGAGCCATACCCGGATATAATCAATCAGCTTGATCCGGAGCGGATCATCCACGCCGGTTCTTAAGGTGTCTTTTAAGCTCTTGTCAAGAGTGGTCCCGATCCAGCGGCATAGCTTCATCTCCAGTGTATCGAGTAGGGGACGGAACTTTTCGAAGGTCAACCGGGAATAATCGATATTCACCTTACCGTAATCCTGAAACTCCCGGGCGGAATTAAGGTAGTGGTCGTTGGCTTGGTTCTTGTAATAGCGGCTTTCTTTCCATTCCGGATAGTCGTTCTCGTGGCTTCCGAGATGCTCCAGTAGCTTATCCAAGTTATTCCATCCCCGTTCCTGCATGCTCTCTTCCGATCGGGCGATCTTTTGGTCGCTGGCTACGGTGAACTTATCGTTCCGGCCTACCGTATGCCCGCTGTCACCGATCAAGACCCCTAGCTCCGGACTGGCTATCGCCACGGCCAATGGTCCCAGTGTCCGGCTGGCGAGCGTCTTGATCGTAAGGATATCTTCCGTTAACGGCTCTCGATACAGCCGATCGACCAAGGCTTCCCCGAGGTAGGGGACGATATATCGATCGAAAGCGTCTTGAAGATAAGGCTCCAATATCTCGAACTTAAATGAGGCGTTTACCTTGACGGTATGCCTCAAATCATCTATCGTTTGTAGGAATGGCTGTGTCATGATTATACTTTTTCGTTACCGATACTCTTTTCCGATCCCGTGTTCTTATCGAGTGTCGTTAGCATGATATTGGGTATCACGAACTCGATGTCTTTTCCCCATCCGTTGATCTCCCGGGCTAGGTATAGCGGGAGAACCATCATGTCCCGGAGCGGCTTGAACAGTACTTGGGCGATAATGAATAACTCCCGGGCCTCGGTACCGTTGATGTTCTTCGATTTCCCGGGCGACGCTCCTTTCAAGGACGGATGTACGCCCATCGTGTTACAGATCACGTTTGTCGCTTCCTCCGAGTCCTCGATATACTCACCGCCCTTGATAAATGATTCCAAGGGCTTGATGATGATATCGCTCTCCTCGTATTTATTGATCTGATCATACCGGAAATGGGATACGAAGCTCTTGCCGGCGTTCTCCTCTCCGGAAAGGAAGTCGTTCAGTTGTTGTAGGAAAGCGTTCTTGCGCTCGTTCCGTTTCTTCTTGTCATCCTTGGGGATACCTTCCGAGTCGTAAAGCTTGTCCCAAAATTTCATGTTGATGGAGACGTGATATTTCAAGACCATCTGGTTTTTCAGCAACGCCTTCTTGAATTTCGGGATGGCGCAACTGAACTCGTACCAATCGAGGAAGATGGACCACCAATAAGGGCGGTTGTAATAAAAACGCCCCGGTACCGGCATATTGAGGCTTAACGTATAGCCATTCTCTTCCTCGTCCTTTTTCTCTCCGGTCTCCGGATCGGGTACGAGCCCGGTACGAACCTTGAGATCGTAAAGCGGGCTTCGGCGGTCTAGCAATCTCGTTACGATCACGTCGTCCGGAAATGACTCCTCTCCCCATTGCGAGGAATAACCATGATACTCGATGCGTTTCGTCTTCTCGTCTTGCTCGCTGATCCGGGAAAAGCACATCTCCCGGTGCCAGATCTGGACTACCTTCGGTTTCTCTCCGGCCTTCCGTTTGCCAAAAGCCAGATAGACGAAAGAGTCGGAGAATACGACCAGATCGTTGGCCAGCTCGGACATTACCCGTAAGTAGTTGCTGTCCGATATGAACTGGAATATCTCCGGAGCCTCTTCCGGGGTAAGTTCCTCCAGCTCGATCTTTTGGGTCTCCGGATTCTTCACCCTCCGGCAGACCATCAACCCATCGCCGTAGGCCATGTTCGCCTTGAACTCGATATTGCTGCCTACGATGGTGTTGTCGGCGATCTTTTTCATGATCCTTACGGGCAACTTGTCTTGGTGACCGAACGGGACAAACCTGACCTCTTTCTTGACGGAAGATCCTTTGGCCGGGGTAATGACCGTGGCCGTGAATTTTTTATCCTCCAGAAAACCTACGTCCTCGGTCATGACCACCGCCGCTTTCGCTCCGGGGAGGAAAGCGGTGTCACCCATTAGAAATACGTTCTTGCGTCCCATTATGCGTATATTTTTTTACCGTTAATCCGGATGATCATGCAACGGATGAACTTCCGTGGGAACCGTTCGCCCCGAATCCGGATGTTTACCGTGCTTCCCTTGGCGTGGATCGAGCTGAAGTAGGCTACCTCATAATTCTCGATCGAGCCGGGAGAGCCATTTCCCTCCCGGCTTTCATTCAACCGCACGTACGAGAACGAGAACATCTTGTATCGTCCCCGGTCATCCTTTTGCTGCATGACAGCCCAGACATCACTTTGTTTTATCCTTTTTTCCATATCTCCATCTTAAAAAGATTACCAAGGCCAGAACCATCGTTACGCCGAGCGCCCACCACCCGAGGGCGTTCTTGCCGACATCGGAGTTGAGTTCGGTATCTCCGGACCGCTCTTCCTCATGGCTGGCTTCCGACCGGGCGAAAACGCTCTCGTTCTCCTCTTTCTTTTGGCTTTCCGCTTCTTCTTTTCGCTCGTTCTCATGTTCCTCGCCTTCGAGTGTCGTTTCCGCCTTGACCGGGTATCGGCCGTTTTCGTCCGGCTGCCGCTCAAGGTCGAATTCCCTTCGTATGATCCGGATGTTTCTCCACCGATCTCGCACGGTGTTGGAACTGGCAAGCCGTACATCCATAGAGGTATCCAAGCTCTCCAATACCTGTCGCTCTTGATCTCTGTAATGGCTATGATCAGAAGCGCTACGACGCACGGAGCAGCTAGCGCAAAGAGCCACCATTCCGGCCAAGACACACAATCTCTTATAAAGTCCATATTCCATGATTCGCTATCCAAAAGGGAGTTCGCATAAACAATACCACTCTCACATCAGTTCCCAGCCGGCCTCGATATCTTCCATAGGGATACGCTCGCCGTTCTCCATGTAGCACATGGCATCCACTAGGGCGCACATCGTTCCCTTGTCCGACAGGTCTAGCCGGCAACAGTCCGGCATTTGCATCTCCCGGCATACCCATCGTACGTAAGCCGCCGTGTCATTCTCATCGCGGGGTGCCCATCGTTCTATCAGTTCCTTTATGGAATGTAGGTTATACGATCGCTGGTATTTTAGCAAGAGCTTCATCATGGCCCGTATCCCATGCGGTATATCCTTGAATTCCTCGAAAGCGTTGTCCTTTTTATCGGCTTTCGATACTTCTCCGGCCCAGTCGTTCCGCTCCGAGTTCCGGATATTACCGGGGTTGTTGTTTCGGATTCCCCTTGGTGTCGTTGTCATTTTTACAATCCTCCTTATCTAATTGGTTACTAATATTCTTTCCTAGCTTAGACTCGATCTCTCCTTTGAGCTGTAGTTTAAGCAGCTTTGGAAACATCATGTTCGGCCAGATAATCAATGCGCTACCCAGCAT
Source organism: Parabacteroides sp. AF21-43 (assembly GCF_003635435.1). NCBI lineage: Bacteria > Pseudomonadati > Bacteroidota > Bacteroidia > Bacteroidales > Tannerellaceae > Parabacteroides > Parabacteroides sp. AF21-43. The sequence goes on from NZ_QTMG01000030.1 coordinate 27,079, forward strand.
GCTCCACAGCTCGCACACACAGGCTAGGGTACATCCGGCCTTGGTGATTATGGCGTTATCTTGAGTGAATATCCGTTCCGTAACGAATACCACGAGCATGAAACTGAAATAGACGATCACCTTGGCGGGGGTATCTCTTCCGCTTTGTGATAGGAAGAATTTACCTTGCTTCTTTGCCGAGAACATCCCGAATAGCAAGTCGGCCGTAATAGCTACGCCCATAGCGGCGAAAGCGTATTTCACGGGCGAGATAAAATTCAATAAGAATATCATTCCGCTTATTATCCAGCCCCAAGAATGGTTCAATACCATCTGGAGCTTTATCAAGATCCTCTCTACGATCGGGCTAAATACCTGTGATATCATCTCCAAACATTTTTCACAAAGATGCTCGTAATCATACCTTCGGAAAAGGACATGAAAAAGCCCCGCGAGGATTTCTCCGGGCGGGGCTTGATTGATATTATTCTTCCGGCAATAGTAGCCGGAGTAGTTCTTCTAGCCGCATGGCGGCACGTATTCGTTCTTGTTTGCTGTATTGCTCGTTTACATCGGTCACGATGTCGAGTAGGCGAAGGGCTTCTTGGAGTGTCATATGGCTTTACCCCCTTTTATAATAGTGAAAATGGTCATATCTCCTATGCGAATAGGTATTCCGCACTCAGATAGCTTACCTTTTAACCAACCTATTTTTTCACAGGCGGCATCATGTTTTCTTTTTGTTTCTTTGATTTCCATTTCCAATTCAGCGATTATCCGGTGGGCTTCCTCTAATGTTTTAATAGTTCTCATTGCTCACCTCCTTTCCCGAGGAACTCCCCGATCAAGTTATATATATCCGTAAGTTGCTCTTCTGTTATATCGCTCATGCGGTACTCATTACAGTCAATGCAATAAAGAACTTCTTCTTTCTTGCCGGGGGATTTCACCCGTATTTGTTCTATGTAAGGGCTTGCTTTCATGACCGGCCTCCTTTCTTCGCTGAGCAGTACACGAACCAAGCCACTCCAATCAGCGGTAAGAACGCCGGAGACAGCATTGTTAATAAAGCTACCGTGTACATCTTTGCCTCGTGAATGGATTTACAGGGCGTGATACCAAGAGGTAACAAGTTGTAGAACTTCTGGACGGTGATCCAAGAAAAGAAACTCGTTTCGTGAGTGGACGTTGATTGTAGGGTACTATTATTCCCCGGCAAACAAATGTTTTCGTGTTTGGACATAACTAACATTGTTTGTTTGGGGCAGGAAAAACAAAAAACGGTCTCGCCTGTCCCTTTGTCCTACACCACGAAAGGCAGTTATGGCCATTAAGCCATATCAAGGGGGTACGAAACCGTTGTATTATATATACGTACTAGTATGGACACAAAAAATGCCGATACAAATATGTTCGGCGGTCACCCGCCTTTCGTGAAATAGGACATTGCAAATATGGTGAAAGTTTTTGGGATGGCAAAGAAAAAGCCGGCTTTTATTGGGCCGGCTGGGGAATATTCCAAAAAGGATTTATCACATGTTCTCTATCCATCGTTTTCCGGATGGTGTATAAGTATACGCTAATATGCCTACGGCAACAATAGCTACAACGGTGAAAAAAACAACTGCTATCTGCATATTATTATTATTTTAAGATTCTATATCCAATCATCGCAAAGGCAACCGTACCGATGAATCCCATCGCAAAAAGATAATTAGCCATACTTGGTATCTCATCCTCTATCTCCCGGTTTAGTAAAGAGGCCGCTACCCCTAGCACCAAAGCCGCAAATGTCAACTTTGCCATATCAAAAAAGAACTTAGCGGTAGTTTCCTTTCTTACTTTACTTTTTTCTAATTCATTCTTGGTTGCCATGTCGCAAATATGGTGAAAGTTTTTGGGATGGCAAAGAAAAAATCGTAATATCCTTATATAACTTTACACTGCTAGGTAATCCCTAACATCCTATAATCACCATATCCCACCTTTACCCCCGTGATCACGACACAACTATCTATTATTCACTTCAAAACAATCAACAAACAATGGCTACAACTTACAAATTAGTGCAGCGACGGGACATGCACAAGGGAGCGACTGAAGGCGATAAGCTTTATTACGCACAGGCGAAATCTACGGGTACTAGTGATATGGAGCGTCTTTGCTCCATGATTGGCGAGCGTTCTTGCGTATCCAGCGCAGACGTGAAAGCGGTGCTGGACTCGCTTATCTACGTGATGAAGCTGGAGATGTCGGACGGCAAGATCGTACAGCTGGGTGAGTTCGGTAATTTCCGTATCACGTTCGGTAGTGAGGGGACGAAGGTGGAGAAGGATTTCAACGCTACTAAGATTCGTCGTCCTAAGTACACCTTCTCTCCGGGTAAGGCGCTTCGCTCGCAAGCGAAGGTATTGCGATTCGAGAAGGTAAGCGTGGAAAAAGGCGAGGGAGGAAACGACTCCGAGAGTCCGGACGAGATCTAGGCTAAAAGCACGCATCGTTTGAGGGAGAAGGGCGCATCGTTTTGGAAAAGAGGGTGCGTCCTTTTTTTATGAGGTTAGTATTCAGTATATTTGATAATTTATAAATAGAGAAGGATGGACAATGAGAATTTTAAGATAAGGGCTTACGGGTTGCAGGAGCTAGGCATTCAATATTTCCCGAATAGCGCACCCGCTTCGGCCTCGATCCAGCTAAAGAGATGGATTAATCTAAACAAGGCGTTACTTTATGAGATTACCGAAGCCGGGTATCATTCCGGGCAACGCTTACTCACGCCACGGCAAGTACAAATCATAACAGCGCATTTAGGGCCTCCATAACAGAGGCTCTTTTTTTGTCCCCGCATATTTCGCAACGGTTTCTCATTGTTGAAATGTTAATTTGTTGATACTTAATAGTTGCGCACCTCTCAAGTAGCGTTTTTTTCTCAAAGCGTGCGAAAGCGCCCCGCAGCGCCCTACAAAAAAAATGCGGGCGCAAGTTCAATTTTTCACCTTATCTGCTGCCTCCCTCAGACAGATCACGCATGAAATGCGTCTACCGATTTTTAATGAAGGAAGATGATTCCGGATTCCGCGTACGCGAGTTCAGGCATAAAGAAATTCGCGCCGACAAACAATGTGTCCCATGCGTCGGTAATGTGTGTCTTGTACTCATCCGGGTTATCGGGGCTGTCTTCTGTAGCTTCCGGCGATTTGTCTTTCTCGAATCCGTTCTTGCCTACTTTCACCGCTGTTTGCTCCATGGCGAGTTTGAGGAACTCGTTGTTGTATTTATTGAAAACAGGATAAAGGAGCGTCGGATCATGCTTTAAGGCCCGGTCTATTTGCTCGTGCCTCCAGTCGTGGCGGCTTACCTGTCCGATATAGATATCGGTGATATCCCAACCATATTCCTTGAAGATCCGGATGATGGTATCTTGATAGGACTCGGAGTTATTGCCGGTAGTCCACGTGAAGGTCTGGTCATAAAAGAAGATGATATCACGTTTGAGCTTGTATTTGTAGTATTCGCAAACCTGACGAGCCAATTCATCCAGCTTATCGGGGGTCTTGACAAAGAAGCTCTTTAGGGTACGTAATTGATGGCCTTGTACCTGTCCGATACATGCGGTATTGATTGCGGAGTTACTATCGAAACCGATTAGCAAGGGAGCGTCCATATCCAGATCCCCATCGGCTAGGCATCCGGCCAGTCGCAGCCGGTTCCAGTCCGCTCCCATGCTACCCATGTAGCGAGTATCGCCGGGGGTATAGAAATGGTAATCGTTCAAGGCCGAATAGAAGCCATTAGCGACACGGAACAGGCGTTCGTTCATGAACGCGGTACGCCATATAAGGGAAGGGACGTTGCGGTACATTTGCCAAATGTAATCCTTGCCTACGACTTCCATGTTATCGAAAATATCATACTCTCCGTAATATACCGTGTACTCCCGGGTCTTGCCACGCATAGGTTTGACAGGTGCTTGATACTTACGGGCCAACATTAAGTCATGGCGTAATTCTTTGTATTTGCGTTGGGTGTATGATGTTTGTTCCGGAAGGCGCTCGGTTAATTTCATTTCCCGGTATAGGTTCCGGATCAAGTTGATATGAACCGGATTCATGTCGTTGATCTTATCCAATATCCAACGTCCGGCTTTTAAGGTTGGCATATCCGTGGAATAGAGAACGGAATGATGCCAAGGGCATTGGTTGAAATCTTGCAAATTTCCCCGATTGGCGGGATCAACCTCGGATTTTATCTTATCGTAGTCTAGGAATTTCGCCTCCGGACCGATTACCCAATCTAAGGACATGGAGTTCGCTGACATCCCTTGACTGAAGGAGAGTACGACCAATACGGTGCCATTCCAGAAATGAATGCAATTGCCCCATGCGGTCTGAAGCGGCGGGCGCTTGGGCTTTCCGAAGTTGGCGGACAGGGGTGCCTTGCGGCCAACAAAGAAATGAATGCCCTCGATATAGCCCCATTCGGCGAGAGCGTGAATAATCGCCGGTAGCGTATTACCCCAAGCCTTGGCATAGGATGGAGAGATTAAAGCCCCGGTAGAACCCGGCATGGACCAAACATTCCGGATGATGAAGCGTGCGTCCAAACCCTCGGATTTACCGGTACCACGGCTACACACCCAATACTCGTCGTGGGCGGCGATCGCCATTCCCATGCGTTGCATCTTATTGAAAAACTTGCGTTGCGCCTCTTTCGCTTTACGGGTGAAAGGTTCAGTCATCAGTGCCATAGTCGTCTGTAATGGGTTCAATATCTACGATATCATGATCTTGCTTGAACAATGCCCGGAATGATTTCCTTTCTTCTTCAAGATTAGGGATAGGCTTGAAATCATCTCCCATTAACGTGACATCATCGGATGGCTCAAAGCAGGGTGGTTCCCAAGCGCTTCGATCAATGTCATCGTCTTCTTTATCGGAGCGGGTGTATTTACCGATCTTGTCCGCGTTGGCGGCGATACCTTTGGGGTCTTTGGCTTCCCGGGCGATGCGGATACCTTCCTTGGCGGCCTCGATCACCATGTAACGATACCAGTTCTTGCCGGCTAACTGTACATTTCCTACGAGTCTCCGGATAGCGGCCAGATCACGGTAAGCGGTGGCTTGTGATACGGGCTCACAACTGCCGTCGCAACCGGCCATCAGGAAAGCGATCAGGTCTTTGTCAGCTGTCATGGGGTCTTCCAATAACTTGGAAACACATAACATCCAGCGATCTTTTTGCATAAGCTCCCGGCAGGAGAGAAGGCTTGCCGCTTCTTCATGCCCTTTGAAAAGTACCGTGGCTATCTTGTCGTATGATGTTAGTTCCTTGTTCATTCTTTCTAAATAGGTTATGATAAAGGGGAACAGCCAATACCTTATGGATTGTCTATTCCCCTTCATTATGGAAGCAAGATTTATTTCAAGTTATCCAGTTCCGCCAGCTCACGTTTGTAATAAGCCAAGCGTTGTTCTGATTTTTGCCGGAGGTTAAGCTTTCCGTTTTTCTCATGTTGGGCGATAGAGGTTTCCGTGCGCCGGATATTCTCCCTCAGTCGTTCGATCCGGTTGGCGATCTGCATACCTTTCAGCAATTGATCGGCCGGGAGCTCCTCGGTTTTTTGAACCTCGGTTTTTAACTGGATCTGCTTACCCTCGGCCCAAGCGTCGATCTGGTCCCATAGCTTGGTACGGCGGCTCCAAAGCTCATGCACCTGATCGGCGATCGGCTTGCGTTGCTCCGGAGTAAGGGCCTCGTTCTGCATCTCCGTGAATAAGGCGGCGTACAAGGGGGTGATCTGGCGGACCTCGTCGAAGATCGTACGGATGTTATCCGGAAGGGAGGAGTATGTGGCGATCTTCGCTCCGGGCCGTAACAGGGCGAATTGATCTTGCAGTTCTTGCAACTCTTCCTGCGCTTCCTCCAGCTCGGCTTGCAATTGATCGATCTCTCCGGATTTATCGTCATTGTCTTCCTCCAGCTCGGTGATCTTGTCTTGTAGCTTGAATAGCTCGGATTCTTTCACGAGGATTTCTTTTAAGACTTTATCGCCTTTTTGCTGATCCGCTGTTTTCTCGATCGCCTTTGTTGCCGCGACCGCTGTTTTCAAGAGTATCGAACCCCGTTCGGAGATTGTTATCTGGGGTTGGGCCGACGATAGGCGCGCTACGGTTGTCAACTTATTCACCAATACGGTGAAATGGGAATCGAACTGCGGAACCTCCTTTACCTCGCTAAAGAAAGCGATATACTTCTTTCTCATCTCCTCCGGAGCTAGAGCTTGAAAAAGCGCTAGACCGTCCGCGTATTTACGCTTACGGTCCGCTAACCAGTATTGTAATGTTATCATTTAAGAACCTCCTTCCGGTGGAGTAGGAGCTACCCCGGTGAATAATGCGTCTATATCGATAGGCGTTCCCATGATAATCATAGGGGCGGGGCTATCGGCCTCGAAAGTGAAGGACCAACCTCTTTTGTCGGCCGCCGCCTTGCCGCCGTCGAAAGAGGCGGTAACCGTACAAGGATAGCCGGGCTGTCCGATAAGCTGCTGGCTCTCGTTGTCCTCGATGATCAAATAGCCGGGCGTATTGCAGATCTGCCGGGCGAAAGCGGCGGCTTCCACTTTCTTGCCGGGGTGGAAGAACTCGCCGCTGATCTTGTAACTTTTACAATCTGTCTCGCCTTGAGACTCCGCTTTGTATCCTACAGTTGCCCGTGTCGCGTAAATAGGTGTCGGTTTACCTCCCGACTCTAAAAAGGTAAAAGCTCCTGTCGCCGTCACGAAATCGGCTGTGGCCTTGGCCTCTTTGGGGAGCGTGGGGACGACAGAGACTGAGGTTTCCGGAATAAAGGCGATACGACCTTTATAACCCCCCATATTGTCCGCTCCAGCTGGCCATAAAACAGGGCCAAACGAGGCGCACATCACATAATCCGCCGGAACGTCCGCCCCCATGAAGAGGACGGATAGCACCGCTAGCAGAAACAATACGGACAAAACTTTTCTGAAATCTTTCATCGTTTTATTTATTTACTGGTTTTACGATTTGGTATAAGTACCGGAAGCGGTGAAGTCCTCTCCATCGGCTACCGTGACTTTCACGTCTGCCGGCTTGGTATAACCGGCGATATCCTTGAAGGATACGGTTTGCTCACCTTTGGGTATGCCTAAAAGGGTAGCTCCGCTTCTCATCCATTCGCCGTTCTCGCCCACCTTCCAAGCGGCACCGGCTTCTATGGCCTCGTCGCTCTCGATCGTGACGGTCAGGGCGGCACCGGTTACGTAGTCGCCCGCTAAATCAACGCCCTCATTGGTGAACTCGTTAATCTGGAATACCTTCGGATGGATATCCTGAAAGCGGGTACCGTACCCGGCTTGTAGCCAGAACTGAACCTCGTTCGGGTCCTCGAAGATATCGCGGATCTGGACGAACCGGGTCGCCTTCTTCGTATTCACGCCAAAATCCAGCATTCCGGGACGGATTAAGATCAAGGCCTGTCCTGTTCCGTATGCCTCATGGGTGACAGGTTCCAGTCCCGGGAACTTGGCGTCGTCCTTGACCGCCTTCCAAAACTCCTCGGTGGATGGGCGGGCGAACGCTTTTGTCTTTTGCCGGTAAGCCTCCTTACAGATCAACTCGATCTCGTTGGCATAATACAGGATCGCTTTACGGCGTAAGAAAGGATGTGCCGCACGTAAGAAGTTGACCAGACGATCGTAATCATCTACACCGTCACCACCGCCAAACGTACCGGTACGTACTAGGTTACGATTCGCCATGGTGATATCCTTCGTTGTCTTGAAATGATCGATCCAAGGGAAAAATCCGGTGAAAGAACTCATCGGGCTATACACATTGTCGTTTCTCTCGGCGAAGAAAGCGGAGAAAGTGATATCCTCCGAATGGCTGATGATGTGATTATCCACCACGAATTTCTCCATGGGGTGTTTCTTTACCGTATGGTCCACCTTCTCTCCGGCGTTGGAGAGAATACGTTTTTCCGTATAATTTAAGATGTTATCCTTCAAACGAGAAACGGTAAGTTCCGGTTTGATGGACATCTCTACCAATTTACCGATCTCATCGGGATACTTAATCTCGGCCCCGGCTTTATATGGGCCGGTGTGTCCGGCTTTGCGGCGAGCGTTCACGATCACGTCCTCATTCTCGATCTCGATCACGTTGAGCTTCATGGCCGCGGCGAACTCCTGAAACGTGAAATAGGGAAGGGTACGCAACACGTTATCGTAATCCTTCGCGTAACGATTCAGTTTCTCAATATCTAAAATGCCTTGTTTTGCCATTGTTCTTAGTGTTTAAAAAATCCTGTTTTCTCAGCCTCGGCCATGATAGCGAGGGTATCATCCTCATGCTTATCGGCGAAATCCTTGATATCTCCGGTCTCTGCGGTCGGCTCTTGCTTTACTTTTGCTTCCGGCTTTTTGCCTGCCGGTGTTCCCTTTAGCTCTGCCACGTCTGATTGAAGTTGCTCAATCAGTGTGTCTTTCTCTTTCAACTTTTCTTGGGCGGTCGATAATTGCTCCTGTAAGTCGGAGGTATTACCGGTGCTCTCGATCGAATCGAGCAGCTGATCCACTGTTACGTCTTCCGCTTTCATGTCCGGGTTATCACCCAGTACCTTATTCAGAAGCTTGTCCCAGTTGTCGGCCGCTTGTTTCATCGCATTGTACGAATCATCTTTCAACCACTTCATAAATCACTATGTATTAAAATAATTAAGAACATTCTCGAAAGTATCTATCTCATCGATCATACCGATGTCCATGGCCTCCGGCGCGAAAAACATCTTACCGGTGGCCCATTTACCTTGATCCTCATTGATCACGCCTACCCGGGCGTTAGCGATACTGGAGATGAAATTCTCGTTATACGTATCGCATACTTTTTTTAGCGGTTCCGTATCTCCCTGCAGAGCCTTGTGAAATTCTTGGTTCTTGTCCGTGGATTTGGAGGCATAGATATCGATCAACTTGATTCCCATCTTGGCATAATACTCGCTGGTATCAACGATCGTCATATAGGTACCCACGCTTCCGATCCGACAGACATTGGAGTTCGCTACGATCTTGTCGCAACAGGAGGCGATGCCATAGGCTGCGGACGCTACGAAATCATTGCAGAAAGCTACGACAGGTTTGTTTCGGCTGTTAATCGCTTCCTGCATGATCCGGCATCCCATTCCCTCGCCTCCGCCGGAATCGATATTCAAGACGATCGCCTTGATATTATTCTCGTTGTAGCATCGGTTTAGGAGATTCGCCTTGGTAAGCATTCCGGATGGACCGCATTCTTGGTCGTATTTCGTGATCGCCCCGTTGATGTTCATTATGGCTACGGAGTTTTTGGGTGCGTCCTCGGGTGGAGACCATCCTCCATACTCGCTGATCTGGTATGCGCCATTTTTTAGGGAGGCGAAAAGCAAGGCGTTATCCTCGGTCGGCTCTTGTTCGGAAGAAGCGTTCCGGGGTTTCCCGAACATCGTTTCCGGCTTGGTAAGAAAAGATGCGATAAGGGGGAAATAATTCGCCGCGAAGTTTTCCTCGACGAACCATACTCCCCCCAGAATGTTGTGTAGATAAAGCATATCTTCCTTTTTGATGGCAAGGATATACTTATATATATGTATGGTAAAGGACTTCGGTCAATCGATCAGTTGAAGTTGCGGAACCAATTGCTTTCCGGATAACGAGATTTTGTATCCCGAGAAACCGCTAGGATCGCTGGGGTGCAACACCTCGAATTTGCATTTTAGGGGAAAACGATCCGATCCGACCACGAATGTATCCCCACTAAAGTGTTTATACTTAAAGATCGCCGTGAGGTGGTTCAATCGTTCGCATTTTTGCCATAGATCGCCGGTCATATATTGACGGGGTATTTGCAAGGAACCAGATACATTATATAGAGTGCCTGATTCACTTTCTTGTGGCTCAACCTTGATAGAGGTTCCATATCTTCCCGGGTGAAGGTTGATCCAGTCTCCGGACTTGAGTCCAACTTTTACTTTGTCTGCCTCTTGAGACACGCTCGCTATTTGCCTCGAGAAAGCGAACCACGCATCGGAGATGCCTCCCATATTGTCTGCCATAACCTTAGTTTTTATTTGTTTATCAATAATATCTGATCGTAATGGATACACTTGGAATTTTATTCCTCCCAAAAGGGACAAATCGATACGCTTGGTCGGAGTGAAAAACACTCGTATTTAACTTTTATTGTACGAACGTTTCTCTTTTTGCTTCCTAGTTCGGTCCCTCCAGCGATAGTAGTTCTTTTTTAGAGCATCCTCGCTGATCCCGTTGATATCGAATTTGCGCATAAAGGAAAAAATACTTTCGATATACTGTATCCCATACATATGCTTGTTATAATCTATCCATTCGTGCAGCTCGGCCCAGAACATCAACTCTATCCGTCGCTCAAGGATTCGCTGCGAGCGTTCGCTAAGATAGTTGTAGTAAGCCGGATCTTTTCCACATCGTCTGTCCGGCAAAGCTATTTCCAGCGTTCCTTGCTCCAAAGGGCAGGAGGCCGGGCGCTTGGATGTCAGATCAAACAGGGTATGATACAAATCTGTCTTGTCCGGAAGGGTTATCACTCCTTCCCGGCAATCATTGAATTTTCCACGCATGTACTCCTCCAAATGCTTTTTTATGCTTATCTTTACTGTCACCATATCGATTTTCTCTCTTCTTATAGGCTTTTTTACTCTATTTTCCCTATGTGTATGTGTTATATTTTGCGACCAACACGTCAACAGACCAACAGGAAATATAAAATATGATGCTAATTTACTATATTTCAATGATATAATCGGTAAAATACTAAGAAACATGCGACCAACCAAAAATAGTGGTTGTTGGTCACCCCTACCAACCGTCAACAGTGCTTCATTTTTCCCCGAATTTAGAATTATTGCCAACAGTGACCAACAAAAAGAAAACGATGACCAACAGGAAACAACAGCCTACTTCTATTTAATTAATATATATATTATTGATTATTATATATTTATCTTATATCTGTTTTGAAATGTTTCATCTTTTGTTGGTCTGTTGGTCTGTTGACCACTTTTTCTATCCTTTATAGGGTTTCAAAACACGCAAAACTTGCTTATTTCTTTTTTTAATTTCAGGGGGTCCGGGGGAAATAGATGAATAAAGATAGAACCGGCTTCCCGGATGTGCTTGTTGTCCATGGCCTCCAATAGCCAAGCTATATCCTAGAAAGTCGGTTCTATGCGATTTTAAAATACTATCAGTCGTTAAAAGCGGAATCCCGGCTCAGTCTCCGGAGTCTGATCGTAGTTTTGTACGTCTCTTTCGAAATCGACATCGAGCAAGTCTCTGAGAATATCGTAATTGAAACAAACTGCCGAGGTATTACTCTCTTTGTTCACCATAATACGTTTCATGCTGTTATCTATGGTGGGTTCTCCCGCCGGGTTTGCTAGAATGTCTCCTTTTGGGACTTCTTTCACCTCTTGCCATCGATAACGAGTGGAACGTACTTTGCCAATATAGGCCTCGTTACTTTCGAAATAGGTATTTAAGGATTGAAGAGAGAACGCCTCACCTTTTAGCTGTTGGGTATACATAGGATAGATATTTGTCATGTTTAGATATAAAACACGGGTATCTATGGGCTCTAGGTTTTTTATTTCCGTATCCCGGCCTTGTTTCTTAATTGTTACCTTTCCCGGTACCTCGATCTTATAGTCTCTACCTTGAACTAGGCTTCCTGTATCGATCAAGAAGTTGAGTATACTGAAGAAGTTGAACATCTTATTTGAGGAACTAATCGATTCTACTTGTTTGATCACTTTCGCTATTGCGATTTCGAAGAACTGTTCTGCGGTAAAAGGTAGTTGCAATGAGGTATGTTCTTCCACTATACGACAAACGGAAACGAACATTGATACCGTCTCGAGTATACGAGAGAGGCCATCCGTGTTTTTAACGGATACCCGTACCTCGTCTTTCAAGGATTTAAAGACCTCGTCGTATACTTTCTTATAATGTTGCAAGATGCTATTTCTGCACGCCAATATCTCAAGGAGGACGCTATGTAGTCCGGATTCCTCGTATCCTTTCAACTCATTGAAGATTTCTTCTTCCAATTCAGACCGATCGTCACGTTTCGGTACCTCGCAAATGATACATCGATTTGCGAGAGAGTTGTCATCCTGTTGGGGGCTTTCTTGGCCCATGATAACAAGAGCTGCGTTCACTTGGCTACTATCGATCTCCTTACTTACCGCATCCTTACGTTTCTGCTTGCCTTCTCCATCATATACAGCGGATTTCAAGGCTTGGAAAATCACAGGGTTTATTTGCGTGTCGTTATACTCTTCGAGCATGATCGGGATATTCCGGTATCTCTCCAGCCAAGAGAACAAAGCGGCGGGGGTTCCGGAGTTTAGGTTGAATGCTGGTGCGTCCGGAGACATCGATAGAGAGCGGATGGAATAACCAATTTGTGATTTTCCGGAACCCGTCGGACCGATAAAGAATAAAGCCGTAAAGGTTCTCCTGACATTGTATATATCGCTACGGAAGGCACTCATGATCGAATATATGATCGCCCACATACCGTTATTGTTTAGCTTGTATACCTCGTTCATCAGTGAGGCCCACTTTTGGAAATTGATAGAACATCCCGCTTTGGGTTCCCGGTACTTGATGAAGCGATCCAGATAGTAGCGATCGCTATCCCGGCGCTCAGATGCGTAAATTTTAGAGAAAGCCGGGATATAATAGTATTGTTTATTGTGTTCCACTAATCCCAAATCTGATACGTATTGGAGTTGTTGTTTTCCATCGATATCATGGACTATAGCGTTACTGAAAGCGAAGAATCCTTCATCATACCAGCCAAACATACGAAGCTCAAAACACTTCTTGAACTTGCCCGCCCAACTATCCATGATCAAATCGAGATGGTTTTGTGTCCCATTGGAGAAATTGATATCACCTTCTTCCCATAAGCGTTTTTTAAAGGATGGGAGTGTGAGCATCTCTGCGCTGATCCACTCCATATAAATCGGATAGGGATAGTTTGCTTGAGTGAGTTCTACGATACGTTTGTTGGCTTGGCTTTCTTTATCGTAAACATGTAATAGTGGCTCAATATAGAAGTTTCCTACTCTCATAAACGATTTTTTACCATTAGCGAATATATATGCTAATTTTCTTCCATTCTTATCGAGATATGGGAAAAACTGATAGGCACGCCATAACCGGTTAATCGCTGGATCAGAGTCTACATAATCCGGGAGTCGGCTAGGATCGAACATGAGTGAGGCTCCATCTACTTGGAGTGCGTCTGAATTAAACCGGGCCTCTGATTTACGGATATCGAGATATGGTTTCAAGACATGTTCCAGAGCTGTTTTGGTGACCCCTAACATCCGGGCATAATCTGTAGTTTGGAAAGCCCGGGTGGTAGCATCCGCGTAGGATATCACTTCAGAGCATCTTTCTAAGGCTATTTTCTTTATATTCTCGGGAGATTCCCGGAATGTACTGTATAATCCGATATAGTATTCATTGAATCCAATCTCTTTCTCTGTGTCTACGAGTTTATAACGTTCTTCACCTTTCTCGTCTACATAACTTTCCCGCTCTCTTTTATATTTGCTCATGGAGACCGTGAAGCCGGTTCTTGTCAAGGAACGTAGAAATGAGAGCTCTTCCGGTTCGATCATGTTTTCTTTTACCTCGAATTTATCCCTGCAACGGATGATGGGAGATAGCCGGCGAAGCTCTTGTACCTCGGACACACCCGGGATACCTGTTATAAGGATGACCGGACAAACTCCCCATCCCTCGGAGAAACGATTGACAGACCAAGTAAGGGTGACTTGTTTGTTCCCGGTTTTTACAAGTTCCTCCGCTTCTTCCACGCCGGTTAATCCCGGTTGGGTAGGTTGGGCTGGCACGCTTTTCTTACCTACGGCTTGTAGCTCGGCAACTAGATTTGTTATCAATTCCCCATCTGCGTTAAATCGTTCGGCGAGGGATACGATATATGCTTGCCTTTGTAATTTATCCGGTACGACGGAGATACTTTGGGCGATAATCCGGAGAACCTCTGTTTTCCGGATCGGATCATCCATCTCGCTTTCGAATGCTTTATAAATAAAGGAGATGAAGTCGGTCTCCTGCTTTTTCAAGAATTTGGCTAGTTTCTCAGTCCCCATCTTGCGGGCGAAACTGTCCGGATCTTCTCCTTCCGGAAGAAGAACGGCACGGACGTTCATGCCCTCGGCCAGCATGATATCCATGTTCCGGACGGAGGCTTTCATGCCGGCTGCGTCTCCATCATAAACAGCGGTGACGTTTCGGGTAAATTTCTTGATGATCCGGACTTGATCTAGTGTAAGGGCGGTACCGCTACCGCAGACCGTATTGGGATAACCGGATTGAACGAAAGAGAGTACGTCAAATTGACCTTCCACCAAATAGCATTTATCGGATTTCGATATCTCTTGGCGAGCTTGGTATATACCGAATAACGTCTTTCCCTTATGAAAAAGGGGAGTCTCCGGAGAGTTTAGATATTTACATTGGGTATCCTTTTCCAAGGAACGGCCCGTGAAACCGATCACTAGTCCTGATAAGGAATAAAACGGGAATGTGATCCTATTTACAAATCGATCGAAAATCTTTCCGTTCTCTTTCCTTGTAATCAAACCGGCCTTCTCCATAGCCGCCATGTCATAACCTTTTTGAGAGCCTAACTCGGTCAATGCGGTAAACATGGATGAAGAGTACCCCGCTCCATATTTAGACAGGATATTCGGGGTGATTCCTCGTGTTTCCAGATATTCAGCGGCCTCTTTCTTCTTGAGGAAAGCCGTAAACGTTTCTTGGGCGAATGTGAGGCAGATTTGTAGGGCCTCCCGCTCTTTCGTTTTCTTCCGTTCATCGTCGGTTAGTTCCCGTTCGGGTACTGTTATGTTGTATTTCGAGGCGACTAGCTTTACCGCCTCGAAGAAAGATATCCCTTCGTGCTCTTTTACGAAGGTTATCACGTTCCCGCCTTTACCACATCCAAAACATTTCCAGATATTCTTAGCGGGGGATACGACTAGGCTTGCGTCCTTGTCCCCATGGAATGGGCAAACTCCCTTGTAATTTACTCCAGCTTTTTTTAGCTTAACATAATCACCTATCACGTCTACTATATTGGCCGTGTTGATGATATTATCGATCACGTCTTGAGGTATCATATTTCATCTTCTTTATTGTCGTTAAATAAATATAGTTGTCGGGCTTCGAAGGCCTCTTGTAAGGATACGCCTAGAGTTGTGGCTAGACGTAAATACTCTTGATCTGTGGGGCTTTCCTCCCCCCGGTATAATTTCCAAAACCGTACTTGGTTGATATTTACCGCATGCAAGAAAGTTGTTGTTACATTGAAATATTCCGGATTGATTAATTTAATCCGGAACAATTCTAGCACAAGGTTCCGTTTTACGGAAGGACGGTAAACGATATGGTTCCTATGGATATATAGTTTAACGGCTAACTCGGTCTTTCCTAGAATCTTCCCTATTTCCTTGAGAGTTATCTTCCCCAGATTCTCCTTCAATATTTTTTCTTGGCTTTCTGACCAGCGTTGTCTTTTCATGTCGTCTTATGAATTTATAATCTTGACTAAAATCATAGTCATAGTTTCCTTCTTGAATGAACATACAGACTATTTTTATAAAGAGTTCTCTGTTTTCCTCCTTAACCGTAGCCTCGAGAGAGAATGAACAATCTACTTTCATATTTAGAAGTTCATTATATACGCTGTTCACATACTCCCGGAATTGATCTACTCCCATTTTCTCTTTATAGATGGCGATCCAGTTCCAATCTGTCATTCGATACCGGGCGTAACTATCCATCGATTACCTCAATATTGTCAAAATCTGCGGTGTCAAAATCCAATGGTTCTCCAAAAAGAGGATTATCGGAGGTGACGCACGCTCCCGGAACATATAGGTTTAGTTCCAGCCATTTCAAAAAATCCTCCCGGTCGCAATTAACGGGAGGGCATTCTACTTCGTATATGATTCTAGCTTTCATTGTATATTCTTTTCTAATTGTCTTTTCATATCCATTACGATCCTATCGACACTTGATCTTTGATCGATAGGCTTCGTCGCCAAGTAAGTACATAAGCAATCATCTAGGATGACAGCTTCTTCCTGTGAGATATCCTGAATGATGATCTTGCCGTTTGAATCCGTTTCGATATACATGATCATTCCTCCTTCCTCTGTGCCCATATGTTGTCCATCTTGGCTAACTTATTTTGCATGTAGCTGCGAAGTAAAGTGGAACATTCTTCTGTATAGTCCGCAAATTTGCAAGCGAACTGGTATTCACATGTCCGATCAACATCACGAACGAATTTGCCGGCATGATTGATTATGGCTTTTATGTGCATCTTATCGGACTGGATAAATTGCTCGTCCTGCATTAATAGCTCTTGGATTTCCATAGCGGAGTTCTCTAGGATATCTGCCGCTATGAACATCATCCAAATCGGTAAAGCGTACTCCTGCGGAGTAGTATGCGCCAACTTTTTTCTTTTGGCGGTGGCTACAGCCATCGCTAAATAATTCTTGTCATTCATCTTTTTTCTTTCCTCCTAAAATTTCCATGGCATGATTACACATCTTGATGGCCAGATATTGGAATAGCTTGGGAGATTTGTTTTTTGCGGGAGGTAAAAAATCCACATTCAATTTAACCACATCCCCATGTTGCGTGATGGTAATCACTGCCTTTGCTTGCTTGATTGCCTTGTAGGTCTTTTTATTCAGTCGTTTCATATTTTATTATATTAGATCCATTCTCTATTATCCCAGCAGGGATCAGATAATCTTTGTTCGCCTAACTCCATATCGGATAAGCGTTCCTCTAGGGAGACAATGTCCTTAATCAGTACATCACGTGGAGCTGCACCTTTAAACTTACCTACGATACCAGCTTCTTCCAATTGGTTTACTATCCTTCCTGCACGATTATACCCGATTCTGAACTTGCGCTGTATTAATGACGTGTTAGACATTTGTCTTTGAACTACTAAAATTGCAGCAGCTTGGAAATAGTTATCATATTCAGTCATTTCTTTATACGGTTGACCTATACACCATAAGATTCAATTATTCTTATTTAAGTAGTTAGTTTCTTGACTTCCGACATTATGTAGTCGAAGTGCTCTCT
Source organism: Parabacteroides sp. AF21-43 (assembly GCF_003635435.1). Lineage (NCBI taxonomy): Bacteria > Pseudomonadati > Bacteroidota > Bacteroidia > Bacteroidales > Tannerellaceae > Parabacteroides > Parabacteroides sp. AF21-43. The sequence continues at coordinate 44,303 of NZ_QTMG01000030.1, forward strand.
AAATTCTTTGGTATGAGTAAACACAGGAGAATCTATATCAGACAAATTCATATTTACAATATCGCTCATACACTTTACATGCTCGGAATGAGCCTTATTATAACCGCTCCTATAAGCATCCATAACCAACCTTCTGACATCCATCCGGTCTATTGATTCAGGTTGCGGATCACACACCCTTTTTGAATGTTCAATCGCCAGCACTGTAACTTTTTTCTTTTTCATGTTCATATCTTGTTAGTTTTACGTTAATCTCCTATGATCTGTCTAATCGCATATGTTTGCCTTCCTTTGAAATCAGAGAAATCAATCAAGGATTGTTTACGATAAAGGGTAAGGGCTACTTTCCGGAATCTTTCATAATTACGCCGGTCAATAGGTTTAAGCTTCCATTTATTCATATCTTCCTTTAGTTTTTTGCGAGTATGGGCAAAATGGCCTATACAGCTATTTTTCCCAAATTCATGCTTAAAATCATAGCAATGGAAATGATCATCCTTTGACAGAAAGATTCTTAGTTTTTCCAATCTGGTAAAACTTAATCTCTCCACACCTTGCATGGATGTCTCTTTTTCTTCCAGCCAAGCTTCAATTACAAGGTCGTAGAAACCTTGGGAGTATTCTCTTTTGTAGAAATAATGTATTTTCATGCACTTTTATTTTAGATTATTATAGAGAGTTTATTAGACTTGAATGTTTGCTATTGGTCTTCCGGAGGAAGGACTTCCTGTACTCCTCAGGATCAGCGGTGCTGGGAATGAGAATAACCGTTCGACAATCTATCCGAAGAGGAATCTTTCCTTCATCGTTACCGTTTGGTACGATAGGGGTTGGATTCTTTCCCATATCAGCCTTCGGTTTAATCACGGGAGGAGGAAGTTGTTTTTTCAATCCAAGTTCCTTTACTAGCGCATACACCTTTTCCGGGCGTATGCCCAACATCTTGGCCATAAATTGGCCGGTCAGTTTTTTGTAATTGGTACGAATGTACTCCTTTTGTTCTTCTAATGTTGCCATAGTATTGATTTATTTTAAGTTATGTGTATGCCAGTAGTCTACCAGATCAGCGATTGTCCGTGTAGAGTTTTTTTCGTGTATATTCCGGATTCAATGAAAGCCAAGGCTTTCTCCACAGATACTTTTGAAATTTCTTTTGTGTTCATGATTTTACCAGATAAATGTTGTTTGACATATCGTTTCTAAAAGTTTTCTTTCCAGAAGAGAGTAGTTTTCTCTAGTCAACTTTGAGTAGAATGTAGGGTATGAAATACCGCTTCCTTCCAAAAAATTGTTTCTAACCTCTTTTTTCATTTCTTCATCCAAAGACTGGTAATAGTCTTTAAATGTCATTTTTTCAATCTTTTCTGCATTTTCCATACGTAAAACATATTTTAGTGTTATATTTATAATGCAAACGTAAACTAAACTTTGATATTGCACAAAGTTTTGTGTGATATTTGTCACATGATTATATATGTTTAACAATGTTTACAAATAATACTTGAATGTTTATACCAAGTAAAATAGAACAGCTTATTATTGATAACAAATTGACAAAGAAGTCTTTTTGTGAAAAAGTATCCATATCTGTACAAGGATTGGACAATATTTTGAAAGGAGCAGATCTTGGTTCAAGTAAACTTGAACGAATAGCAGATTTTTTCAAACTACCCATTGATTACTTTTTCGATAGAGACATAAATGTAGATAACTCAATCGGTCATCATGTAAATGGAAATGGGAATAAGGTTTCTGGAGATATTACTCTAAGTGAATGTAAAAATGAACTTGAGAAGCTCAGATTACTCATTAAGGAGAAGGAAGAGCGTATAAAAGATAAAGATGAAATGATTGCACTTTTAAAACAACAACTAAATAAATAGTATTATGGAAAACAAAAAGCTTATTCACAGTAATGAGTATCACTTGCTAAGGCAATCAGATATCCAAAAAGAAATGAAACAGGTCGTGGAAAACTTGCACATGGCTGCTGGATCTGTAGGGGGATTTGATCTCTATAAAGTCGTACAGACTTACATGCTTGATCTAGAAAAACGGCATGCAATTAATGAGCTTCTTCATATTCCGGAAGATGCTTCTTTTTATTATGAGAAGTAATTTGTACCGGGACTGTTTTAGGACAAAATAGTATTATAGTGATATTTGTGATATTTTGATAAACAGATAAATAGATGCTAAGCGTTTACACAAAAGGGTCTTGGTACCCCGACTTAGAAAAAGGGAAATGGTTGGTATTCAACTGTTTCCCTTTTTTTGTGTCCTGCCCTTAAATCTAAAGGATAGTCAACGATTGTAATCAAAACAATTGTTCGTATCTTCAAGTAAAAAACATTCTTCTTACTATATACAAATATAATTACTATCTCATCTATTTCCAGATTATCGCCGTGGAATATATAGACCACGTCGTGATTTGTATATTCCACGTCTTGATCTGTACAGACCACGTCGTGGTTTGTAGAATTATACAGTATGCGCATAAGAATTCATAGGCTATCGAGCAAGAATTCATATAGGAGCGGAGCGTTTTTTGCTTATGGAGAAGAGGAGACGCTCTTACGTGTCAAAGTGGGAATAGTGTCAAACAATTAGACAGCGTTGTCAAAATATTGGACAGTTCTAAAAGAATAGCTTTTTGTTATCTGGTTGTTGTTTAGTTGTTTATGTGTTTTGGCACGTTCTTTGCTATTATTTTAAGTAGAAAATAATAGAGCAATGAAACAAATATTACTTACAACAGTTCTTTCTCTCAGTTTCGCTACCGCGACGGTGGCCCAAGAGAAACTTTGGACTTTGGATGAATGTATGCGCTATGCCGTGGAAAACAGCCCATCGGTTAAAAAGCAAGTTTATACATCAGATACGTATAAGGCGGAACGGAATGCCGCTGTAGCTTCTTTTTTCCCGGCGGCATCGGCTAAGGTCGGAGCGCAATATAGTTTTGGCCGTTCGATTGACCCTGCGACCAATACCTATGAGAATACTTCTACGTTTAATAATAACTATGGCCTCGACGCTTCTATTCCTATTTTTACGGGCGGACAGCTGATCAATCAATGGTTGATGGCAAAATCCAATCGCCGTATGGGAGTTAATGACATCCAGAAAGCGAAAGATGATTTAGCGATGAAAACCATGCAGGCTTATATGGATGTGGTATATTATAAAGGAACGATTCGTATGGCGGCCGAGAAATTGGAGGAGAGTAACCGTACCTTATATAAGACTCGCCGGCAAGAAGAGCTGGGTTTGAAAGGGAAAGCGGATGTAGCTCAATTCGAGGCTCAAGTAGCGGCCGATGATTATACATTGACCCACCAGCAGAATCTTTTCAATACGGCCTTGCTTACCTTGAGGGAATGTATGAATTATCCATCTGATTTAGAACTGGAGGTGGATACTTTATTACCGGATATCAATTATGTTCCGGAAGTAGAGAACGTGGCGGAGATTTTCGCTTATGCGTCCGGGAATAACCCTACCGCCTTGCAAGCCGAGTATCAATTAACGCAAAGTAAATACCAATATCGTATTTATAAAGGAAAGTTGTTGCCGAGTATTTATTTGAATGCCGGAATCTCTACGAGTTATTTCGAGAACCTGAAGTCTGATAAGGCCCCGGAAGTTTTCAAGGATCAGTTTAAGAATAACCGTGGTGAATATGTCTCTTTTAGCCTTAGTTTCCCCTTATTCGATGGTTTGAGCAGATTAACGAACGCTCGTCGTTACCGTAACAATATGCGGATCGCACGGGAGACAAGAACAGAGGTCTTTCGCCAGTTGCAGACAGCGGTAGAGCAATCCGTCTTGGATCGTGAGGGATACGCTAAAGAGGCCATACAGATGGATAAGAAGGTGAGATCGGATGAGTTGGCTTATCGTGTTACCCTACGGAAGTACGAGGAAGGCCTGATGAGCACGCTGGATGTACAGACAAGCGCGAATACGCTGTTGGAGTCCAAGGCCAATCTGCTTCAAAAGCGATTGATGTACTTATTGAAAAGCAAGCTGGTGGATTATTATAAGGGCAAGCCTCTTATCAATGAATAAGAATTGAGAACATAGAATTTAGATGATAATAAAAAATATAGAATACGATGGATATACAATTAGAGAAAAAGAAAGGTCTTCAGAAGAAGCATATTCCTTATGTAGCGGGTGGCGTGTTGTTCGTTATCTTGTTGGGATGGATTATCTTTGGTGATCATGCTTCTACGTTGAAAGTGGATGCGAGAGGAATTAGCATCGGTAATGTGACCCGTGAGCAATTCAATGACTTCTTTCGTATGGATGGTCAGGTGCAACCTATCACGGTCGTGCAGCTTAGCCCCGAGGAGGGCGGTATCGTACAGGAGAAAGTCGTGGAAGAGGGCGCCCAAGTGAAGAAAGGCGATATCATTGTTCGTCTGAGCAACTCAAATCTGGATTTGCAGATCTTGAACGCTGAGGCCGAGTTGGCGGAGAAGCAGAACTTCCTTCGTAATACGCAGGTTACCATGGAGCAGGATAAGCTGACCAATCAGATGGAGAAACTTCAATACGATATGGACATGAACCGGGCCCGCCGCTCGTTCAACCAACAAGAGCAGTTGTATAAAGAGAACTTGATCGCCAAGGAGGATTATCTGAAAGCGAAGGAGGACTTCGAGTTAGCCTCTCAAAAGCACGCCTTGATTACCGAGCGCTTGCGCCAAGACTCTATCTCCCGCACGATCCAGATGGATGAGATGGAGGCCAGCTTGGCGAACATGCGGAAGAATATCCTGTTGATCCGCGAACGTAAGGAAAACTTGAATGTCCGTTCCCAGATTGACGGTGAGTTGGGACTGTTGGATGTCGTATTGGGGCAAAGCATCAATCCCGGACAAAAGATCGGCCAGATTAACGACCTTTCCGATTATAAGATAGAGGCCATGATCGACGAGCATTATATAGACCGCGTGAAACCGGGCTTAAGCGCCGCTTTCGAGCGTCAAGGCTCGTCTTTCGACTTAACGGTGCGCAAAGTTTATCCCGAGGTTCGTGATGGTAAGTTCCGTACGGATTTCGTTTTCACGGGTGAGCGTCCGGATAATATCCGTAGTGGACAGACCTACTATATCAACTTGGAGCTGGGGCAACCTACCGAGAGTATCATTATCCCGAAGGGAACTTTCTTCCAGAGCACGGGCGGAAGCTGGATATTTGTTCTTGATCCGGATGGAAAGAAAGCTTACAGGCGTTCTATCAAGATCGGCCGTCAGAACCCGCAATATTATGAGGTTCTTGAAGGTCTGGAAGCCGGTGAGAAGGTGATTGTGTCCAGTTATGAGAGTTATAAGGATAATGAAGTGCTGGTGCTGGAATAAAATCGATATAATATGAAAAACATACTAATCGCCATTCGTTCCATTTTTAAGAAAGGGCGGCATAACGTGATGAAAATCGTATCGTTGGGAATCGGCTTAGCGGTAGGCTTGGTATTGATCGCTAAAGTCTATTTCGAACAATCGTATGATGATTTTTATCCGGATAGAGACCGGGTCTATCAAGTCTGGGCGAAATACCAGCAAAATGGAGGGGAGTTGAAGGATTATCCGCAAACAAGCGGTGGCATCGCTCCAACTATGCAACAACAGATACCCGAGATCGAGACCGTCACCCGATACACGAGTTTTGGAGACTGGACCTTTACGATGACCGACACCAAGATGAAATACTCCGGTCGTTGTATCATAGCGGATAGTTGTTTCTTTGATATTCTTCCTCGTCCTATGTTGATCGGAAATGCGAAAGAGGTTCTTTCCACCCCGATGTACGTGTTGATATCAAGTCGTATAGCGAAAAATATCGGAGGCGATGTTATCGGGAAAAACTTCACGGTAGACAATTCGCCGGGACGTACTATGACTATTGGTGGCGTTTTTGAGGAAGTTCCGGAAAATTCTCATTCCCGTTACGATGTAATTGTTTCCATGGCTTCGGCGGGTCGGTTCATGTGGGAGGGTTCGCCTACTAATATGTTGGGAAACGATCGTTACATAAGCTATGTGAAGTTGCACAAGGGGGTGAATCCTTTAGCTTTGGAGGAACAGGTGCGTACGTTTGTGAATTCTTATTTCCCTCCGGAGGAACAGCAAAAGGTCGGGTTAAGCATTGATTTCTCATTTCATAAGCTAGATAATCTACACAAGGAGTTGCCGCAAGTCAAGCGAATGACGTGGATACTTTCCTTACTGGCCTTCGCTTTGATCTTTACGGCGGTGATGAACTATATCTTGATCGTGATATCCTCTATCGTAAATCGCTCGAAGGAGGTGGCTGTCCATAAATGTTATGGGGCAAGCGAGAATAATATTCATGGTATGATGTTTGGTGAGGCGTTGGTACATATAGTGCTTTCACTGATCTTGGCCTTATTGTTGATCCTTGCGTTTAGAGGTACGGTAGAGGAGTTGTTGGCGACTTCGTTAGATTCCTTGCTCTTGTCTAATGGTAGCTTGGTCTTGCTAGGGATATGTATCTTGGTGTTTTTCGTATCTGGTTTTATGCCGGGATCATTATACGCCCGGATTCCGGTGGCCTCCGCTTTCCGTAATTACCGGGAGAATAAGCGTATCTGGAAGAAAGCCTTGTTGCTTGTCCAGTTTGTAGCCACGGGCTTTTTGGTGACGATGCTTGTTTTCGTTGCCCGTCAATATACGTTTATGGTGAACGATCGTCCGGGATATGCCTATGAGAACCTTGCCTACTGCGGGTTAGCTGGCGTGGACTCTACCTCTCGTGCCAAGATTCTGGATGAGGTGATGCGGCTTCCGGGGGTCATTGCGGCTACCACCGTCTATCAATTGCCTTTCGAGCATGCTTCCGGTAATAATATTCTTTTACCGGGTGAGACTCAAGAGCTTTTTAATATCGCCGATCTCTATTGGGTAGGTAACGGATATTTGGACATGATGGAGATTCCCGTGATCCAAGGCCGCTCGTTCACGGAAAATGTGACCAATTCAAGAGAGGTGATGGTAGACCGCCGTTTCGTGGAGAAAATGAAATTGGTAGCGGGCTGGACGGATGATGTGATCGGGAAGGATATCTGCGTCACCGAGCATAGCAAATGGAATGAGGAGCCATTCACGATTTGCGGTGTTTATGAGAATATCCGTCTGGGAGGAATCTCGAACCAAGATATGCGGCCTTCCGTATTATTCTATGCGCATAAGCCCATGTATACCTTGCAGGTGAAGTTCCATGAGCTGAACAACGATAGTATGGCTCGTTTACAGCAGAAGATATCCGAGACATTTCCGGATCGTGAACTGAACGCTATCTCTTTCCGTTCCGAGATCATGGAACTATATAAGGACTCCCGTCAATTCCGTGATTCCGTGATGATCGGAGGTTTGGTCACGCTTCTTGTTACGTTGATAGGACTTATAGGCTATACGAATGATGAGGTGAGCCGTCGTCGTAAGGAGATAGCGGTTCGCCGGGTGAATGGGGCTACCTTATGGGATATATTGAGGTTGTTCATAAAGGATATCGGATATATCTGTATCTATGCGGTCATATTAGGCGGTGGTATAGCATACTTTGTCTTGCAAAAGTGGCAAGAGCAATTCACGGAGAAGGTTCCTTTGTCATGGTACATATTCTTGGGTTGCGGCGTATGTGTATTATTGATTATATATTCCGTGGTTTGTCTGGATGCCCGTAAGACGGCTAATGATAATCCGGTGAATTGCTTAAAATCTGAGTGATTGAAAATAGATAATAGAAAATTGATAATTCATAATTCATGAATAATTTATTGAACTTTAAGTCCTTTTTAAAGTTCCTTGGAAGGAATAAGGCTTATACGCTGATAGACGTGTTTGGTCTGTCTGTATCGTTGATGTTTGTGTTATTGATAGCGGTCTATACGGTACAGGAGATGTCTACAGATAAATTCCATACCAAGGCGGATCGTATCTATCTGGTCGGGAATGAAAATTGGATGGCCACCGGAGCCGCCATTCCTTATAAGATAAAGGAACGCTATCCGGAGGTAGAGAAAGTTTGCCCGGTAGTGGCAGATAATTCAAGCAATATAGTTGTAGTTTCCGGTGATCGGAAACTAAAGGCGAACGTGATGTTTGCGGACTCCACGTTCTTCGATTTCTTTGATTTCCGGCTGTTACAAGGCACTCGTGAGCAAGCGTTGGCCGCCGGGAACTATGCGGTGGTCTCTTCTTCGTTCGCCCGTAAGATGTTCGGAACGGATGATCCGATGGGACGGCAGTTAGTGGTGGGAGATACCATATCGGCTACTATAAACGGGGTGGTGGAGGATTTACTTCATTCCTCTATTCCCGAAGCGGATGTGATCGTGCGTTGGGAGCAGGTTAGCTGTTTTAACCCCAGCTTAGCCCCGGATCAGTTGAGGAATGCCGGAAGTACATCGGCTTTTGTCTTGGTGCGTGAGGGTAGTGATTTCCCTTCTCGTGCGGAGGATATGGCCCATTGGTTCAAGGAGTTTTATTGGCCGTATCAATATGGGACGGCAAAGGAGGTACGCATATTGCCGCTTAGTGAGCAGTATTTTGCGAAAGCCGCTTCTTACTCTTCTTTGCGAAAGGGAGATTGGCGTTTCGTGATCGTGCTGATGTCCGTAGGTTTCCTTATCTTGATTTTTGCGGTCATTAATTATATTAACTTGACGGTCGCCCAAGCGGGTTTCAGGGCGAAGGAGATGGCTACCCGGCGCCTTTTGGGTTCTTCACGGGGCGAGTTATTCATGCGCTTGATGCTGGAGTCTACTTTGCTTACGTTTATTTCTTTGGTTATTGGGGTTCTCCTTGCTTTGGCGGTCGTGCCGTTTGTCAATGATTTATTGCAGACACGTGTCGATATGAATGTATTGGGTAGACCTGTCTGGCTATTGGCTTTGGTTTCATTAACGGTTGTCGTGGGAGTTTTATCCGGCTTACTGCCTGCTATCATTATTTCTTCTTCTAAACCGATCGAGGTGGTAAGGGGTACGTTCCGGGCTAAGACGAAAATGGTATTCAGTAAGTTCTTTATCGTATTCCAAAATGTGATCACGATCACGATGATCGCCGCCTCTATCACGATGGTTTGCCAGATCGTTCATATGATCAACGCTCCTGTCGGATATAAAACGAAGAATTTATTGGCTATGCGATCGGTGGATGAAAGGCAGTTATCCGCTTTTGTCGGTGAGTTGAAAGGTTTGTCATGCGTAGATAGGGTCGGGAAGACTCAAGGATTGCCTTTATTCGGTAGTAATAATTGGACTTCTACTTATCAGGGGCAAAATATATCTTTTCAGCAATTCGTTATGGATAAGGATTGTTACGATATGCTGGGATTGGAGATTTTGCGTGATAACCATTTAACGACAGAGGGCTGGTTCCTAAACGAGCAAGCGATGCGTGAGATGAACTTATCGGAGGATGCGACCTCTTTTATGTTGGATAGGCACGAAAGGCCGATAGCGATAGCGGGTATCGTCCGGGATTTCTATTGCTTTGGAAATGTGACGACAGGGATGAACCCTGTCATGTTCCGTTTCTTGAAAGATAATGAAGCTCCTTGGATGATTTTGATCGAGACACAAGGTGATCCTTTCGCCGCAAAGGAGGCTATCGGTAAAGTATATGAGAAAGTGACCGGACTTGAGTTTGAGGCTTTCTTCATGGATGAGAGTTTACAAAACTCATTCGACTCGCAAATCCGTTTGGCAAAGATCGTAATCGTATTCTCGATAATCGCCATCCTTATTTCTTTGCTAGGCTTATTGGCGATGTCCACTTATTTTATCCAACAGCGTTTGCAAGAAGTATCCGTACGAAAGGTATTTGGTTCCAGCAACCGGCAGATATTGGTTAAGCTCGTATTCACGTTCTTGAACTATGTGCTGATCGCTTTCGTGATTGCCATACCTATTATTATGTACTTTATGAAAGATTGGCTGTCCGACTATTCGTATCGTATCGGTTTAAGCCCGCTGATATTTATCGCTGCCGGCTTATTCTGCCTCGTGATCTCGTTTGTCTCTGTCTTTTTCCAGAGCTACCGGGCTGCCACATCGAATCCGGTGGATAGCTTTAGGCATAGGCTTTAGTAACTTTTAAAAGGAAATATCATGAACTCAATCGTACGAAATTTCGTTTTTGTGATCAGTCGTTTTAAAATGGCTAGTTTCTTGAATGTAGCAGGATTATCTGTGGCTTTCACAGCTTTCTTGATCTTGTTCATGCAAGTTCGTTACGAGTGGGGATACGATCGTTTCCATAAGCATGCCGACCGGTTGTATCGCTTGGAGATCGTTCACAATAATAAAGGGGCGCAAGTCGTATTGAACCGCCCGCTTATCGATCGGTTCTTGGCCTCCTCTCCACATATTGAGGAGGGGGCGCTAATCAATCGGTGGGGCGATAAGAAGTATATCACGGTGGATCGGGATGGTGAGCGGATGACTTTCCATGAGGAGCTCTATGCCTGCTATCCCTCCTATGCCCGTGTTTTCAACTTTGATATGGTGGAAGGTGAAGCGGCGGCGTTGGAGGAGAAGGGCCGGGTATTGATACCGGCAAGTATGGCTCATCGTTTCTTCGGCAATCATCCGGCGGTCGGGCAAGTCTTGATCGGAGAGGGGTGGACGTCCGAGGTGGGAGGTGTCTACCGGGACTTTCCCTCCAACTCGATCGTCAGTAATGCGGTCTATCGGCGCATATCGGACAAGGAAGGCGCAGGCGCTTGGATGCAAAATAATTTTGAGTGTTATCTCCGTCTGGATAATCCGGCCTCCGCTCCGGATGTCTTGGCTGGTTTCGAGAAAAATTTCCGCCACGACGAATGGAATTGGAAAACGAGACAATTGCGCTTGACTTCTCTGCCGGATATCTATTTTAAGACTGACACGAGCTACGATTCACAGAAGCAAAAGGGGAGCTATGCCCAGCTTCAAGCGCTATCTGCTATCGCTATCTTGATCGTATTGATAGCGGTCATTAATTTCATGAACTTCAGCAATGCTTTGGTGCCGGTCCGTTTGCGGGGCATCAACACGAGGAAGGTATTGGGGAGTCCGGTATCGGCGCTCCGGATGGCCGTGGCCTCGGAGGCGGTGGGGATGTGCCTGTTGTCTTACCTGATCGCTTTGCTGCTGGTTCGCCTGTTGTCGAAGACCGGGTTTGTGGATTTGGTCAGTGGAGGCATTTCCTTGGAGGGGCAGATGCCCTTGTTGATCGCCTGTGGAGGCTTTGTGTTGCTGATCGGACTTATCGCTGGTTGCTGGCCGGCTTGGTATATCACCTCTTTCTCTCCGGCACTGGTGCTGAAAGGAAATTTTGGCTTATCTCCCAAGGGGCGCTCGTTCCGCAATGTGTTAGTAGGATTTCAGTTCGTGGCCTCTTTTATTTTGGTTATAGCGGCTTTGTTTATCACGTGGCAGAATTACAATATGCTTCATACGCCGCTTGGATTCGATAGCGAGCGGATTGTCACCGTAAAGCTAAACCGTAATCTGAGCAGGCAACCGGAGAGCGTGCGTCAGCGGTTGGGGCAACTCTCCTCTGTCGAGGCCTTGTCGTTTACCTCAAGAGTGCTTGGCGCTGAGGATAATTACTCCGGCTGGGGACGTACCTACGTGGATGAGGATATCCAATTCAAGGTGGTGCAGGCAGACTCGGAGATTGAGCGGGTATTGGCCCTTCCTATTCTGGAGGCTCGGGGATTCCTGCCGGAAGACCAGTTGAGCGATGGCACTTATTTGTTCAATGAGGAAGCGAAACGGACCTATGGGCTGAAAGCGGGAGATCCAATCCGGTTGGACTGGGGAGATTTACATCGTAGGGAGAAGATCGCCGGTTTCGTGCCTGACCTGAAATATAACTCGTTCCGGGATAAGCTGGAGCCGTTCGCCATCTTTGTCGGAAAAGATATTATGGCTGGGACCTTGACGAACCTGATGATCCTTGTTCGCCCGGGGACGGACTACCGTCAACTCTCGCTAGACATAGAGAGCTCCTTGCGGGAACTAGATCCTGATTATCCCCTTGATATCCATTTGTTCAACAATATCCAAGAGAACTTGTACCAGAAAGAGCTGCTACTTGGCAAACAAATCTTGTTCTTCAGCTTGATTGCCGTATTTGTGTCTTTGGTAGGCGTATTTGGTGTTGTCTTGTTTGAGAGCGAATATAAACGGAAAGAGATCGGTATCCGGAAGGTATTTGGCGCTACCGTGATGGACTTGTTGCGGAAGCATAACCTATCGTATCTATGGATCGTCATGATCTGTTTCGTGATCGCCTCGCCGATCGCTTGGTACGGCATTGAGCGCTGGCAAGAGAATTTCGCCTTGAAGGCTCCGCTCCATTGGTGGATTTTCCTCTTGGCTTTCCTTGCCATTACGATCATCACGTTGCTCACGGTTACGATCCAGAACTACCGGGCTGCCAGCACGAATCCCGTGGACAGCATCCGGCAGGGATGTTGATATCGGCCCTTCAGATCCCGAACAAGAACGGTAACGGTTTGCTGTCCTTGAAATCTTTGGCGGTGTTTCCGGCGTAAATCTCGCCGTCTGTGAGCGTTAGTTTCTTGATAGGTGTACCTGCCTTGAAGTCCAAGCTCTTGAAATCTACCCAAAAGATATCCGGGCTTAAAGTAGACTCGAAGTAATATACCTTATTCTTCTGGTCGGCTACCGTACGCCAGCGGGTAGAGGAGATATTCGGTTGATCCGGGGTCGTGATTCCCAGAGGTACCGATACGTTACGCATTACGCTGAATACCCCGGCTACCGCTTCCCGGAAATTACTTGTCTGCGGGATGGCGTGGATATAGAAAGAGGCACGCACGAAACGATCGGAAGCTCGGTTCGTACCCGGCAACATGACTAAGCCGCCTATCTGTTGCCAGTAATCGTTTAAGGTTAGTTGCTTATCGTATGTAGGGGAATTCGTCATGACTTGGCATTCCCGTCCCTCGTGGATAACCAAGTTCCCGTTCAGGTATTCGAAGATAGCGCTATTTCCTGAAGCGTCCGAGATCGAGAGATGCAAGGTCGATTTCGCCCCGTTCGGGAGATCCGGATCGTCGATGCGGAAGACCTCCTTGCTTAACTCGGCAACCGCCTCATCTACCGTGGCGAAATTATCGAGTACATACTGCGTCCAGATGCTAAGCCCCATAACCGGGCGGTTATCGTCCGGTCGGAAATAAGATGACTCGGTGAGGAACAATAGGTTGGCTACAAGTCCCTTCTCGTTCATGCCGTCGCACGTACCGATATCATACCCGGCGGTCACCACGCTTCCGTATTTCGAGGTCCATTGGATGGTATTATCGGATATCGCCCCCCTTCTTTGCACTCCCCGGGGGAAGAGGTAAAGGTTGGATTGCGGGTCCTCTTTCCAATCCATGGTACGTCCGGTTACGACCATATTGTCCGGCCCGAGGTAAACGGCCCTTGTACACGCCTCGCTTCCCGTAGGGTTCATGAACATGAGCAAGCCGGCGAAAAGAGAGGCCAGTGTTAAATTCTTTGATTTCATAAGATCTATATTATTAGGATAATCTATTTATGAAACAAGTGGCTTTAAGGAATGTTTAGGGATGGTTTAGAATGATATACGAGATACGGAGCCGTGTGAATAACCCCCATTTCGTTTTTAGGCTTTCATATCGTTGAGCATGCGGAGGCGTTGGGTATGGGAAGCCAACGATACGATTTGATCTCCTTGGACGATAAATAAGTGCGGTTTCTACCGTGATAAAAACATTTAATAACATCCTTTTTATCGGGCTTATTACCTTAAAGGCGTTATCTTTGCCCATGAATAAATAACAGTTTTGGGAGTACAAACTAAAAACAATTTGATTATGTTCTCAGGTATTGTAGAAGAAGCGGCTCAGGTAGTAGCCCTCCAATCCGATAAAGGAAACCTTCATCTGACGATGAAGTGCTCATTCGTGAATGAGCTGAAAATAGATCAGAGCGTGGCTCACAACGGCGTTTGCCTTACGGTGGTAAGCATGACGGAAGATACGTATACGGTTACCGCTATCAAGGAGACCTTGGAACGTTCGAACCTCGGGAACCTGAAAGTGGGCGATAAGGTGAACTTGGAGCGTAGCATGTTGATGAACGGCCGTCTGGACGGGCATATCGTACAGGGGCACGTGGACCAGACCGCCGTTTGTGCGGAGGTGAAGGAGGCGGACGGCAGCTGGTACTATACGTTCGAGTACGCTTTTGATAAGGAGATGGCCCGGCAGGGGTATATGACCGTGGAGAAAGGCTCCGTTTGCGTGAACGGCGTCAGCCTGACGGTATGCAACTCCCAGCAAAACAGTTTCCAAGTCGCTATCATCCCTTATACGCACGATAACACGAACTTTTGCCAGATCGAGAAAGGTACGGTAGTGAACCTAGAGTTCGATATTGTCGGGAAGTATATTAGCAAGATGATGCAGTTTAAATAAGGTTCGAAGAATTTCCTATCCATAAAAGGCTTTAGCGGTATCTGATGATCCCGGCTAGAGCCTTTTCTATCTACAGACAATCTTAATTCCGTGCGTGTACGATTAAAAACGTTTTAAGTAAATTTTCACTAACCAAAACTATCCTTGGTATGTTTATTGTTATATAATTATATGAGAAAAATAGACTAAACATATCAGATTATGGCCTATATCGATTATTACAAAATTTTGGGGGTGAACAAGGACGCTTCTCAGGATGATATCAAGAAAGCCTATAAGAAGTTGGCTCGGCAATATCACCCTGACTTGAATCCGAACGATCCCGACGCTCATCGTAAGTTTCAGGAGATCAATGAGGCGAACGAGGTGCTTAGCGATCCGGAAAAGCGTAAGAAATACGACCAGTACGGGGAGAATTGGAAACATGCGGATGAGTTCGAGGCTCAACGGAAGCAGTACGGCCAGCAAGGTGGCGGCTTTGGCGGCGGCTTCTCGAACGGTGGAGGTACGTATTGGTCTTCCTCCGGCGATGATGGAGAGTTCTCGGATTTCTTTGAGTCTATGTTTGGTTCCCGCCGGGGTGGCGGTGGCCGTTCTAATCATGGGTTCCGTGGACAGGATTACACGGCCGAATTGCACTTATCCTTGATGGATGCGGCCAAGACACATAAGCAGGTGATCACCGTGAACGGCAAGAACCTGCGTATCACGGTTCCCGCCGGCGTAGCCAACGGGCAAACCATTAAGCTGAAAGGCCAAGGTGGGCCGGGCATGAATGGAGGCCCTGCCGGTGATTTGTACATCACGTTCATTATCCCGGACGACAGCCGTTTCAAACGGGTGGGAGACGATCTGTACCTGACCGTCCCCTTGAACCTCTATACGGCGGTCTTGGGTGGCGAGCAGATTATCGATACCTTGGATAGCAAGGTGAAACTGAAAGTAAAAACGGGCACGCAAAACAATACGAAAGTCCGGTTGAAAGGTAAGGGATTCCCTGTTTACAAGAAGGAGGGGCAGTTTGGTGACTTGATCGTCACGTACTCGATCGAGGTGCCGACCAACTTGACAGAGAAACAGAAGGAATTGTTCCGGGAAATACAAAGTCTAAATTAAAAACAGGTGTATTATGCAAACAGATTTAGTTATTGTCAGTGAATACTGCCAGAAATGCCATATAGACCCTTCGTTCATCATTTTGCTGGAAGAGGGAGGTTTGATAGACATTAATATCACGGATGGAGAGAGGTATCTCTTCTCTTCCCAGCTCCGTGATCTGGAACAATACACACGTATGTATTACGACTTGTCTATTAACATCGAGGGAATCGAGGCCATTCATCATATGCTGAACCGGATGCGGAATTTGCAGGCGGAGATACAATCGTTGAGAAACCGTCTGCATTTATATGAACCATTCGGTTTTGATACGATCGAGAATTTCTAGTGTCAAATTGCTGCTAAACAAGGCTTCACTGCCCGATAGCGAAGGGCGTACGCAAACAAATTGAAAATATTTCTTGAAAATGTTTGGAAGTTTGGAATGTAATATATACCTTTGCACTCGCAATCAGGAAATGATAGCGACTATATCGCGGAGTGGAGCAGTGGTAGCTCGTTGGGCTCATAACCCAAAGGTCGTAAGTTCGAGTCTTGCCTCCGCAACAAAAGAAAGCCCTCGAGTCATTGACTTGAGGGCTTTTTCTATATTCAATCAAGCGATCGGGCGATGCGACCCCGACGGAAACGAATAATAAGCTATGCTTATTTCTTCCGTAAAGGCCCTTTGTTCTTCCAGAATCCCAATTTATAATAGATATAGGTGATTGTAAGCCCGATGCAAAGGCTGGCGCCGATGGCCCACCAGATACCGCTCCGTCCCCAGATAGAGCTAAACCAATAGGCGAGGGGAATGCGTATCAGCCAAAGACAAGTGATGCTTACTGCCATCGGGAACAGGGTATCGCCAGCTCCCCGTAATGCCCCGTTGAAGACGTTCAAGCCGCCGTGTACGATAAAGAATCCTCCCATGATCAATAAATATTCCTTGCCAATCCGGATCACCTCCGGGTCCTTGGTGAAAGCCAGCATCATCTTGTCCCCGAAGAAATAGATGGCCGTGAAGGTTGCTAGACCCAGCAATAGGTTGACAAGCATGGCGAATCGTACCCCGTCACGTACCCGGTCCAAGTGCCCAGCTCCGATGTTTTGCCCGCAGAAAGCAGCTAGCGCCCCAGAGAGGGTCAATACCGCTTGGATGATGATCGTGTCGATCTTTCCCGCTGCCCCGTAAGCGGTGAGCGTATCCGTGCCGAAACTGTTCACGATCCCCAGCAAGGCAATCAATCCGAGCGAGATGGCACATTGCTGTACGCTGGAGGGAAGCCCGATGCGGAGCCCTTCCTTGAACAGTCCCATATCGAACAATAAATCCTGTTTCTTGATAGAGAGCAGGGGATGGGTGTTGTTCACGTAGCCTAGGGCCACGCACATGCCGATCCCTTGGGCGATCACCGTAGCCCGTGCCGCCCCTTCGATCCCCCATTTGAAAACGACAATGAAGAGTAAATCCAAGGCGATATTCAAGATCGTGGTAAGCAGGATAAACAGCATGGGGCGCACGGACTCCCCGACACCCCGCAATATGGAGATAATGCTATTGAAAGTGACGAACAAGAACGTACCCCCTACATAAATCCTGAAATAAGCGACCGCCTGCGGGATCACGTCCTCCGGCGTGTTCGTCAGCCTGAACATCGGCTCGGCAAAAATAATCCCCGCTATGGACAGCAATACCCCTGCGACCAACATGAAGATAAAGAAAGATGAGAAGGCTTTTTGCACCTTATCGAACTCCTTCGCCCCGAAAAACTGCGAGATCACCACCGACGTTCCGCTTCCGATACCGATCACCAGCGAGATAATAAAGTAATAGATGAAGAAGGAAGCCGATACCGCCGCCAACGACTCTTTCCCTAGAAACTGCCCGACAATGACGCTGTCGGTCACGTTATAAAGTTGTTGCAGCAGATTGCCGATCAGCAAAGGGAAAGCGAAACGCAGGATCACCTTCCATACCGCCCCACTCGTCAAATCCCTATTTCCTGTATTAATTTTCAATTCTCAATTCTCAATTTTCAATTCCCTATAGGTCTTTCAGCAGGATATTGTCGTTTGCCTTTATCATATCCTCACGTGTCTTCAGCAGGGCTTTCCATTCCTTGCTGAAAAGCTTGCTCGTGTCAATCTTGAAGTTCTCGGAACCATACTCGTCCATGCGGGTCAGCAGGTAGCTGACCGTGATCTTATTGACATCGATCGCCGGCTGGTAGTATGCCACACGGTCGTCATTCCCGTAATTCACCTCGATGATGATGTTCAACTCCGTGAGCAGGTATAGGATCTGTGTCGTTATGCGGATAGGGATGCGGTAAGCGTCGGATAGCTCGTCGGCCGTATAGGGTTTCTCGCCTTTCACGAACCGTTTGATGATCAGCGAGGCGATCAGCAGGGTCAGGAAATCCTTGTACCGGCGGCTGATACTTTTGCTGTCCCTCTCAAAGCTGAATTTCTTCACGTTCTGGGAGGCGTACGACAGCTCTGCGCCAAACAAGCAAATCAACCAAGAAAGCTGCAACCAGAGCAACAACAAAGGCAGTGCGGCGAAACTACCGTAAATAGCGTTGTACTTGCTCACCCAAATCTGCCCGCTGATATAAATAAATTGGAACAACTGGAAGGCGCAACCAGCGATAAAGCCTGCCACCAACCCGTTCACGAACCTCACTTTCGTATTCGGCAGGGAGACGTACAGCCCCGTGAAAGCCAATGTCGTGATAATATAGGGCGCTATATGCAAGAACAACTCCATGAGCGGCGTAAAAAATAAGTATTGCCCCAAGAACGAGTTCTGCAAGGTAGACATGAAGATGGACAAACCGCTGGATGCCGTCATCAGCACCGGCAGCACGAGGAATAAGGCCAGATAATCGGATATCTTCCGGTACCACGGCCGGGATTTCTGGATCTGCCAGATATCGTTGAACGTATCCTCTACGGACGAGATCAAGTTGATCACCGTATAAAACAACAAAATCAAACCGACCCCGATGATCACTCCCCCCTGCGCCTGCGCCAGATAGCTCTCCACGAACTCGAACGCCTTGTTCAGCTCCATCTCGTGCCCGGGGAAATAATCGAACAACTCCTGCCGTACCGTCCCTTGGAAACCGAAGCCCTTAGCTATACCTAATAATACGGCCAGCAAAGGTACGATAGATAACAAGGTACTGTAGGTAAGCGCCGACGCCTTGGTTTGCAGGTTCTCGCTCTGGAAACCCCGCACGGCGAGTATGACCGTCTTGATGATATTGATATAAATCTCCTTCAGCCCACTAACTTCATTCTCGGTAATCCGCCAAATGTCGTAGGTTACGAAACGGATGGTTCGTGCTAATAATGCGCTGATCCGTTCTCCAATAGGTTTCTTTTCTTCCCGTGGCTTGTTTTTGGGCATATCGGCACATGATTTAATTGGCAAATAAAAAAAGCAGTCTGCCTATAAGCCGGGTCCTGTACCTCTTTGGAAAGAGGCGCCTGCCATTTATCTTGTCTTACCGTCGCCGGTAAGCTTTAGCGGTCTACCCCCCGGCATCGGACGAGCCATCCTACATGCGCCGGTATACATGACCTTACAACCCATAAGACGTACGGCATCCCGTATCGCTACGGGACCCGGTGAGCTCTTACCTCACCTTTTCACCCTTACCGGACGAGTCCGGCGGTTATTCTCTGTTACGTTACTCTACCCTCACGGACAGCTTCCCGTTAAGAAGTATGGTGCTCTGTGTTGCCCGGACTTTCCTCACACCCGAAGGTGAGCGACAGACCGGCAGACTGCGATAGGACAAAGATAGGTATTTTAGTTGACAGTTGGCGGTCGGCGGTTGACAATTATTTTGGAGACGCATAGGAGAGATAGGATAACATTTTCTTTTTCAGCCGTAAACATATTCTGTCTCCTAAGTGTTTTTTATACGAACAAGGATTGTAGATTGCCAGTAACCGACTGTCATTTATCGATTGCCGACTGTCAGTTATCGCGTGTCAACTGTCAATTCGTCTGCTGTTTAATTGTTAAAAAGGTACTTTGCAATACACAGTACTGTTAAGTGCGGTTAAGCCCCTGTGATGCCTCGTTAAAAGTGATAAAAAATACGATGGAAATGGAATATCCGCACAATTTTTGAGTTTTCTTTGCCGTAAAGAAACTGTTAAATTTAAGTGTTTAATTAAATAAGAAAAGTATGAAAAATATCTGGAAGAATGTGCTTGGTGTTGCTCTGATAGCAGCCATTAGTTCTGGTGCCGCGATCGGAACGAGTACTTACCTGATGAATAAGAATCAACGTCCGGTGGAGTTGGCCTCCGGAGTTGAGAATACCTTCAAGCAACCGTATCGATTGACGAATTATGGAACCGTGGCCGCCGAGAATATCGATTTCACTACGGCCGCCGAGAGCGCTATCCACGGGGTTGTCCATATCAAGGCCACGGCTAACGCGCAAGCCTCTAACGGGGACGGCGGTCAGCAGTATATGGACCCGTTCGAGTATTTCTTCGGCTTCGGTGGCCGTGGAGGGTTCCAACGTCCGCAACAGCAACCTCGTGTGGGCGCCGGCTCGGGTGTCATTATCTCTACGGATGGTTATATCATCACGAACAACCACGTGATCGACGGAGCCGATGAGCTGGAGGTTACCTTGAACGATAACCGGAAATTCCCGGCAAAGATTATAGGGGCTGATCCGACAACAGATATCGCCTTGATCAAGATCGAGGCAACCGACTTACCTACGATCCCCTTTGGTGATTCTGAGAAGTTGAAAGTAGGTGAGTGGGTGTTGGCGGTAGGTAACCCGTTTAACTTGACCTCTACCGTTACGGCAGGTATCGTGAGTGCTAAGAGCCGTGGTAACATCGGCGCCGGTGGCAAGGATCGTAGCAAGATCGAGTCGTTTATACAGACAGACGCCGCCGTGAACCCGGGTAACAGTGGTGGGGCGCTAGTGAACACGAAAGGCGAGTTAGTCGGTATCAATACCGCTATCTACTCCGAGACCGGTAACTTCGCCGGATACTCTTTCGCCGTGCCTATCAGCATCGCCGGTAAGGTGGCTAACGACTTGAAGCAATTCGGAACCGTGCAGCGTGCTGTATTAGGCGTATTGATACAAGACCCGCAATACGTGCCGGACGCTGAGAAAGAGAAAGTGAAAGTATTCGAGGGCGCTTACGTAGGTGGTTTCGCCGAGCGCAGCTCCGCTAAGGAAGCCGGAATCGAGAAGGGTGACGTGATTGTAGCTGTGAACGGCGTGAAGATCAAATCGTCTAGCGCTTTGCAAGAGCAGATCAGCAAATACCGTCCGGGCGACAAGGTAGAGTTGACGATCAACCGCAACGGTAGCACGAAGAAATTCACGGTAGAACTCCGTAATGCGCAAGGTAGCACCAAGGTCGTGAAGGGTGGTGACAGCGCAGAGGTTATGGGCGCAGCGTTCAAGGCTTTGAACGACGAGCAGAAACGTAAGTTAGGTGTAAGTTATGGTATCGAGGTCACCGGTCTGACCAGCGGCAAACTGAAAGACGCCGGTATAAAGAAAGGCTTCATTATCATGATTGTAAACAACCAGAAGATCTCTGCTCCGGAAGACTTGGAAAAGATTGTGGAAAGCATACTTCAAGGACGTACGGAAGATCAAGGCCTCTTCATTAAAGGCTTCTACCCGAACGGACGTACGAAGTACTATGCGATAGATCTTGCCGAATAAGATAAACAAGGACTGTAGTCTTATAGGTGTGAAAAGATTGTTAAAGGTTTTTAATTGGCTGGATGTGGGGTGCATCCAGCCAATTCTTTCAACAAAAATGGTTATCTTTGCACCCCGTATTCTCAATTAAACAAATTGAATGAGACAATTAAAGATCACAAAGTCCATTACCAACCGCGAAAGCGCTTCGCTGGATAAATATCTTCAAGAGATTGGTCGAGAAGATCTTATCACGGTAGAAGAGGAAGTGGAATTGGCACAGGCTATCAAAAGAGGAGACCGTAGGGCGTTAGAGAAATTGACCCGTGCGAATCTCCGTTTCGTCGTTTCTGTGGCTAAGCAATATCAGAACCAAGGTTTGAGTTTGCCCGACCTTATTAATGAGGGTAACTTAGGCTTGATCAAGGCTGCCGAGAAATTCGATGAGACGAGAGGTTTCAAGTTTATTTCCTATGCTGTATGGTGGATTCGCCAATCTATTCTGCAAGCTTTGGCAGAGCAGTCAAGAATCGTGCGTCTTCCGTTGAACCAAGTAGGCTCGCTGAACAAGATCAGCAAGGCCTTCTCCAAGTTCGAGCAGGAAAACGAGCGCAGACCGTCTCCAGAGGAACTTGCTGATGAGTTGGATATCCCGGTGGATAAGATTTCCGATACCTTGAAGGTGTCCGGACGTCATATTTCCGTGGATGCCCCGTTCGTGGAAGGCGAAGACAACAGCCTTTTGGATGTGCTTGTGAACGATGACGCTCCTATCGCGGACCGGTCGTTAATGAACGAGTCATTGGCTAAGGAAATTGATAGAGCGCTTGCTACACTGACCGAAAGAGAATGTGAGATAATCAAGATGTTTTTCGGTATTGGCTGTCAGGAAATGACATTGGAAGAGATTGGCGACAAATTTGGCCTCACTAGAGAGCGTGTCCGCCAGATCAAGGAAAAAGCAATCAGAAGATTAAGACAAGGAACTCGTAGCAAGCTTCTAAAATCGTATTTAGGCTAATTTAAGGAATTATTGAGTTGGCGAAGGCTCCGGTCCGAAAAGGATTGGGAGCCTTTATTTTTTTTCTTAACTTTGCCACTGGAATATAATACCATAAAAACTATATAAATGACTACAAGACGTAATTTCCTGAAAACAGGATCTATTTCCTTGGCCGGCCTGTTGGTTGGCGAGAAGGTATACTCCGCCGTGAGTACGCCCGACAATAAAAAGAGTTTTAGCACGATCGCCTCTAAGGTGACCGGCGATTACGCCAGCAAGCGCCCGGCTCCCGAGGCCCGTAAGTTTACCTCCAAGGCGGTAGAGGAGCAACTGAAGGCTTCCAAGGCCCGTATCAAGGACCCGAAGCTGGCTTGGATGTTCGAGAACTGCTACCCGAATACTTTGGACACGACCTGTGAGTTCAAGATGGTAGACGGCAAGCCGGATACGTTCGTGATCACCGGAGATATTCACGCCATGTGGTTGCGTGACTCCTCGGCGCAGGTTTACCCCTTCGTCACCTTGGCGAAGAAGGATAAGGACTTGCGGCAAATGCTGGTCGGAGCTATCAATCGCCAGACCGCCTGCATCCTGATCGATCCCTACGCTAACGGCTTCAACGAAGGCCCTACCGGGAGCGAGTGGGAGAGCGACCGCACGGAGATGAAGAAAGAGCTTCACGAGCGTAAATGGGAGATCGACTCGCTTTGCTACCCGATCCGCTTGGCGTATCATTATTGGAAAGAGATTGGCGATACCTCCGTATTCGACAGCAAATGGGAGCAGGCAATGGAGGCCGTTTACCGTACCTTCCGTGAGCAACAGCGCAAGGATAGCCTCGGGCCGTACCGTTTCTCCCGTGTGACGGACCGCCAAGGTGATACCCTCTTGAACGATGGTTGGGGTAGCCCGGTGAACCCGGTGGGCCTAATCGTCTCTTCTTTCCGTCCTTCCGACGACGCTACGCTGTTCGGCTTCTTGGTACCATCTAACTTGTTCGCTATCACCTCGCTTCGCCAGGTGGCTGAGATTCTTCGTGTCGTAAGAAATAACACGGACTTGGCCGGCCGTTGCGAGGCGTTGGCGGGTGAGGTAGAGGAGGCCGTGAAGAAATACGCTATCGTGGAGCATCCGGAATTCGGTAAGGTATACGCCTTCGAGGTGGATGGTTACGGCAGCCGTGTTTTCATGGACGACGCTAACGTACCGAGCTTGCTGGCTTTGCCGTTCTTGGGTTGTGTGGACGTGAACGACCCGGTTTACCAGAATACCCGTCGCTTGGTGCTGAGCCCTTCCAACCCTTACTTCTTCAAGGGAAAGGCCGGCGAGGGCATCGGCGGTCCGCATATCGGTTTCAACTATATCTGGCCGATGAGCTTGATCATGCGTGCTACGACTTCCAACGACGAGAAGGAGATCCGGTATTGCATAGAGACGCTTCGTGATACGGACGGAGGCACGGGCTTCATGCACGAGTCTTTCCATAAGGACAATCCTTCCGATTACACCCGCTCGTGGTTCGCTTGGACGAATACTCTGTTTGGCGAGTTGATCGTGAAGCTGCAATCCGAAGGCAAGCTGAAAGACCTCCTCGGCTAATACCACCAAGGTTAATATCACCAATTGTAGAGACGGGACATGCCCTGTCTCTACAAGTCTGTAACTGAGTGTATTTAGGCAAAATCAATCAAAACAACATAAATCTAAGCGGAATACATGAAAACAAATAAACTATTCATTCTGACAGGTCTGGCGGCGATAGCCTCCACCTCCTGTAGCCAAAAAGAGAATACGTCCGGGCAGCCCGCCAAGCCCATGAATATCCTTTACATCATGACGGACGATCACTCCTTCCAAACCATCAGCGCCTACGACAAGCGATACATCCAAACCCCCAACATCGACCGCATCGCAAATGAGGGCGTACGTTTCACCAATAGCTTCGTAGCCAACTCCATCAGTGGCCCCAGCCGTGCCTGCATGCTGACCGGCAAGCACAGCCACAAGAACGGCTTCATCGATAACGCCCATACCTTCGACGGCTCGCAGCAGACCTTCCCGAAGCTATTGCGTAAAGCTGGCTACCAAACCGCCATGATCGGCAAATGGCACCTCACCTCCGATCCCACCGGTTTCGATTACTGGAACATCCTCGTAGGCCAAGGCGATTACTATAACCCCATCTTCATCGATAACGGCGAGAAGCGTCAGATCGAAGGGTACGCCACGAACATCACGACCGATCTGGCTCTTGATTGGCTGGACAATAAACGAGACAAGAGCAAGCCTTTCTGCCTCCTGCTGCACCATAAGGCCCCGCACCGTACTTGGATGCCCGATACCTGCGACCTGCGTCTTTACGATGATGTGACCTTCCCGCTGCCCGAGAACTTCTACGACGATTACGCCGGCCGCATCGCCGCCTCGGAGCAGGAGATGAGCATCATCAAGGATATGGATATCGTATACGACTTGAAAATGGCCGATAAGGAGAACGAGATCCATTCCTCCAACGCCGATCTGGAGAAGTACGGCCGTGAGCTTTATAACCGCATGAATCCGGACCAGAAAGCCGCTTGGGACGCCTATTACGATCCGATCATCCAAGACTTCAAGGCGAAGAAACGCACGGGTAAGGAGCTGGCTGAGTGGAAATACCAGCGTTATATGCACGATTACCTTCGGGTGATCCATTCCGTGGATCGGAACATCGGTATCGTGCTCGATTATCTGGAGAAGAACGATTTGCTGGATAACACGTTGATCGTCTACACCTCCGACCAAGGATTCTACATGGGCGAGCATGGCTGGTTCGACAAGCGCTTCATGTATGAGGAATCCTTCCGCACCCCGTTGCTGATGCGTCTGCCTGGTGGCAAGAAGGGTGATATCCCGCAGCTCGTGCAGAATATTGATTACGCCCCCACTTTTTTGGAACTGGCCGGAGCCCCCATCCCAGCCGACATCCAAGGCGAGTCCTTGCTTCCCTTGCTGAAAGGCGAGCGGCCGGAGAACTGGCGTAACTCCCTTTACTATCATTACTACGAGTATCCCGCCGAGCATTCCGTGAAGCGTCATTACGGCGTACGTGACGATCGTTATAAATTGATCCATTTCTACAACGACATCGACGTATGGGAGCTTTACGACCTCCAAGAAGATCCCCACGAGATGAATAACCTTTACGGTAAGCCCAGTTACGAGGCAGTGATGAAACGCATGCGAGACGAGCTTTATAAGCTGCAAAAACAATATGATGACCCTGTGGGAATACGCTTCAATGTGTCGGACTGATGAGAGCGGACATTCGTGTTCTGTTATCAGATTTTTTAATTAGTTGTGGATTAAGGTGCATAAAGGACTTGGAACTTGGGGGATGAGAAGTTGAGTCTTTGCGCTTGATGACTTAGCTCTTTGCGTTCTTTGATTTAAGTCATTGGCTTGAAGGAATTAAGTCTATCGTATGGCTCTTCTTTGCTTATGCGTGTATCGAATTAAAAAATGACTATAGGCAGGTTTCAAGTTTCAAGGTTTCATGAAACCTTTTTCTTCACACACACGATGCGTACATTATATAGGTTTCAAATAAATCCCTTTATGTTTGTTATGCGGGATGGATAGCCTCGAAGAACTTGCGTAGCCACGACATGATGTTTTTACCCGAGGCGGACGGAGCGATCATGAGGAACTGTATTATATGTACTTGTGCGTGTGTGAGGAAAAGGGGTTCGTGAAACCTTGAAACTTGAAACCTATTTCCATGCCCATCCAGATATTGTCAACATCAGTACAGATAAATATATGTGCCTTTATCGTGTGCGTACATTAAAAGTAAGGATTGTTGAGCCATGAGAAAAAACTTGAAAAATAATGCCGAAAATGTTTGGAGGTTATGTTTTATAGCGTTACTTTTGCACCCGCATTCGAGAGAGAA
>NZ_QTMG01000031.1:0-70042 GCF_003635435.1 Parabacteroides sp. AF21-43
TTTTAAATTCCAACTGAAAACAAACACGCGAAATTAGACATCCTGACAAATTATATCTTTTGCGGCAAGTTGTTTTATTGACGAATAGCCACTATATTTGTACGTTGTTTTAAACAGAGTACAGACTAAATTAAAAAGTAAAGCATATGCACAATTGGTTTGAATGTAAGGTCTCTTACGAGAAAATGCTGGAAAATGGCATGCAGAAAAAAGTAACCGAGCCTTACTTGGTAGACGCCCTGTCTTTTACGGAAGCGGAAGCTCGCATCATCGAGGAGATCCGCCCCTTCATCACGGGTGAATTCACGGTAACAGACATCAAACGAGCTCGTTTATCCGAATTATTCTTCAACGAGAATGGTGATCGGTTCTATAAGATCAAGGTTTATTTTATCACGTTGGACGAGAAGAGCGGAGCGGAAAAGAAAACCGCCGCACAAATGCTTGCCCAAGCCACTACGCTGAAAGAGGCCATCGCCGTATTGGAAGATGGAATGAAGGGTACATTGGCGGATTATACCATCGCCTCGGTAACGGAAACCCAGTTGATGGATGTATTCCCATTCGATGCGAACAGTATTCCCGGCGAGAAGAAAAGTGGCGAGGAACTGATAGCGGAGCAAAAACAACAAGCTGAACAAAGAGGATAAAAACATGAGTATCGCTCAAAACATAGTACAACTGAAAACGTCGCTCCCGCAAGGGGTGACGTTGGTTGCCGTCTCTAAGTTTCACCCGGTGGAGGCTCTATGGGAGGCTTACAACGCCGGACAGCGGGTGTTTGGCGAAAGCAGGGCACAGGAACTGAGCGCCAAGCAAAAAGTACTACCTGAGGATATCGAATGGCATTTTATCGGCCCGTTACAAAGCAATAAGGTAAAAGATATCGCTCCTTTTATTCATTTGATCCATAGCATAGACTCCTTGAAGCTTTTGGCTGAGGTGAATAAACAAGCGAAAAAACACGACCGCACGATCCGGGTATTATTGGAGATCCATGTGGCGCAAGAGGAATCCAAGCACGGACTCAGTCCTGAGGAATGCAAGGAGTTGTTGCGTGACGAGTCCTTGGCCGAATTCCAGCATATTCGTATTTGCGGATTGATGGGCATGGCTACCAATACCGATGATACGGGGTTGATACGGGAAGAATTCCGCAAGATCCATGATTTATTTATCGAACTGAAAGAGACGCTCTGTAAAGATAATGTCGATTTCAAGGAGATATCCATGGGGATGAGCCACGATTACCCGATCGCTATCCAAGAAGGAAGCACCTTGATACGGGTGGGTACCAGTATCTTTGGCGAACGGGAATATTAAAGTAATTATTAAATCTAAATATAGGCAACATGATTGACATTAAAACCCAATACGCGGGGTTAACACTTCGCAATCCGATTATCGTAGGGAGCTCCGGACTCACCAATAAGGCGGAACGTAACAGGGATTTTGAGAAAGCAGGTGCTGGAGCTATCGTATTGAAATCTCTTTTCGAAGAGCAGATCGAGATGCAGAGCGAGGCTTTGATGCAAGACTCCGATTACCCCGAAGCGGCGGATTATATCCGTGGTTATGTAAAAGCGAATCAAGTAAATGATTATCTGGAACTGATCAAGAAGAGCAAGGAATTATGTACGATCCCCATTATCGCCAGCATCAATTGCTATAAGGCGGACGCTTGGATCGACTTTGCCCGCCAAATTGAGTTAGCGGGAGCGGACGCTTTGGAATTGAACGTGTTCTTCATGGAAACCGAACTGACCGAAGATTTCGAGAGTATCCGGGATACGTATGTCAGTATCATCCGCAAGGTAAAAGAGACCGTATCGATTCCGGTTATCATGAAGATCGGAAAGAATTACAGCAATATTCCTTCACTGGTTAATTTGTTGAAAGTAAACGGTGCTGATGGTGTCGTGCTATTCAATCGTTTCTACCAGCCGGATATCGACATCAATAATATGCAGATCGTTTCAGGTAATGTATTTAGCAATCATTCCGATTTGAGTGACACGATTCGCTGGACGGCTATCGTATCCGGAAAGATCCCGGGAATCAGTATCGCTTCCTCTACCGGTGTGCATGATTGGGAAGATGTCGTTAAATGTCTATTGGCCGGCGCTTCCGCCGTACAGATGTGTAGCGCTGTCTATACACATGGAGCGGAAATCATCTCCCAAGTATTGACTTGCGTGGAAGAGTGGATGCATCAGGCACATTACCAATCCCTTTCCCAATTCCAAGGCAAATTGAATTACGCCAATATCCCGAACCCGGCGATGTATGAGCGTTCACAATTCATGAAATATTTCTCCAACAGAGATTAAAAGAAATACCTAGTAGTAGAGACGGGGCGTGCCCCGTCTCATCCCAGCTAAATGGTAACTTAAAGATACTATTCAGACGGTGATGAGACGGGGCACGCCCTGTCTCTACTATAGGGTAATATACAATAGTCTTAATTATTTTCCACTAGAAAGTATTTTTATTAGAAAATAGTTATATCTTTGCATCATCAAACAAGTTATAAAGAAATATGGAACCAATTTGCGCCATAAAGGATATCTATAAGATACTGTACCAGTTCGAGAAAAATTTCTCGGAAGTACATGCTATCACCATCAACGAGGCCATGTTGCTTTGTTGCTTAAAGGATAATGAGGCAAAGTCGGCAGGAATGATTTGCGATTATATCGGTCTTTCAAACTCCCGGGTCTCAAAGGTGATCACCTCTGTCGAGAACAAGGGGTTTATCCGCAGGAACATCAATAAAGAGGATAAGCGGCAAATGTTTTTCTCGCTCACCCCAAAAGGGAAAGAGAAAATACAACAGATGATGCAGGCCGAGCTAAACATGGACAGCCTGTTCAATCAACTCAAGGAATACATACAAAAGGGATGAATCCCTTTTTTTAACTAATTATTGTCTACTAACAAATATGTATAATATAAATTAAATATAAACGGATATGAAGTACTTGATTATTGGAGGTGTAGCCGGTGGAGCTACCGTAGCAGCCCGGCTGCGTAGGATGGACGAGAAAGCGGAAATCATCCTTTTCGAACGTGGAAAATATGTTTCTTACGCAAACTGTGGATTACCTTATTATATAGGAGACACGATCAACGACCGGAATAAATTATTCGTACAAACCGTGAAAGGCTTCACGGATCGATTCCGCATCGATATCCGTACGGAGCAGGAAGCAACCCGAATCCTTCCCGAATCCAAGCAAGTGGAGGTAAAGAAACTCGGCACAGGAGAAACCTACACGGAGACTTACGATAAACTAGTGCTCTCTCCCGGTGCGGAGCCTTTGCGTCCACGCATCGAAGGAATCGAGAGTAAAAAGATATTCACGTTACGTAACGTGCCGGATACGGACACGATCAAGAATTACGTGAACACGGAAAAGCCCCGTACCGCCGTTGTTGTAGGGGGTGGTTTCATCGGCTTGGAGATGGCGGAGAATTTGCATGAGCTGGGTATCCATGTCACCGTCGTGGAAATGGCTAACCAAGTGATGGCACCCCTCGACTATTCCATGGCCGCTATCGTACATCAGCAATTGATCGGCAAGCAGGTAGGCTTGATGCTGGAAGATGGCGTATCTCGTTTCGAGGAGACTTCCAGAGGCGTGACCGTTCATTTGAAAAGAGGGAAGCAGATCCCGGCGGATATGGTTTTATTGAGTATCGGTGTCCGTCCGGAAACCCGATTGGCCAAGGAAGCGGGACTTACGATCGGAGCACTCGGCGGTATCGCTGTCAATGAATATATGCAGACCTCGAACCCGGATATTTATGCGTTGGGAGATGCCGTGGAAGTACGCCACCTCGTGACAGGCAAACCAGCCTTGATCCCATTGGCGGGTCCAGCGAATAAGCAAGGACGTATCGTAGCCGATAATATCGTATCCGGCAATAAGGAAACTTATGACGGGACGATGGGAACCTCTATCGCCAAGGTATTCGACTTGACGGTCGCCACGGCGGGAGCTAACGCTAAGCTGTTGAAACGGGAAGGAATCGCTTATCAATCCTCCTATACGCATGGAGCCTCGCATGCGGGATATTACCCGGGAGCCGTGCCTTTATCGATCAAGATATTGTTCGCACCGGAAGACGGACGACTGTTAGGGGCGCAAGTCGTAGGTTTCGGAGGCGTAGACAA
The DNA here is from genome assembly GCF_003635435.1 of Parabacteroides sp. AF21-43. Lineage (NCBI taxonomy): Bacteria > Pseudomonadati > Bacteroidota > Bacteroidia > Bacteroidales > Tannerellaceae > Parabacteroides > Parabacteroides sp. AF21-43. The sequence goes on from NZ_QTMG01000031.1 coordinate 4,178, forward strand.
ACGGATTGAGATGTTAGCGCAAGTGATCCAGCGGAAAGGTACGGTCTACGACCTGGCAGAGTTAGAACATGCGTACGCTCCTCCTTATTCAGCCGCTAAAGATCCCGTAAATATGGCCGGATTCGTAGCGGAGAACCTACTTACGGGAAAAGCGAAAGCGATTCAGTGGAGAGAGATCCAGAACTTATCGCCAGATACCGTACGTATCGATGTCCGTACCCGTGACGAGTACAGCTTAGGGACAATCCCCGGCTTCATCAATATCCCGGTTGATGAGTTAAGAGAACATTTGGCGGAACTGCCCAAGGATACACCGATCGTAGTAACTTGCGCCGTTGGATTAAGGGGCTATTTGGCTTATCGCATCCTGACTCAAAATGGCTTCACGAATGTCCGGAACCTATCCGGTGGTTACAAGACTTGGAGTGTAGCGACAGCAAAGATCAAGAATGAGCCGGCCTGCGCACCTTGTTCGTCCGAAGCTGTTTCTGATAAGGCATCTGGTAAAAGTAGCTCTTGCAAATCGGCTACGGCAGCTACGACGATTAAGGTAGACGCTTGCGGATTAATGTGTCCGGGACCGATCATGCAGTTGAAAAAGAACTATGAGAACTTGCGGGAAGATGAGTCATTGGAAATCACCGCAACAGATCAGGCTTTCGGAAAAGATGTCTCTTCATGGTGCAAGATAACCGGGGCAGAGTTAGTCTCTCTGGAAAATAAGGGAGGCACGATCGCCGCCACGGTACGAAAAAAAAAAGCTGAATGCAAAATAGCGACAGGTGGTAATAGTGCCGACAACAAGACATTGATCGTTTTCAGCGATGACCTCGATAAGGCGTTGGCCTCATTCGTCATAGCGAACGGGGCTGCCTCCACCGGAAAGAAGGTGACTATGTTCTTTACTTTCTGGGGACTTAACGTGATTAAGAAACGGGAAAAACCTGCCGTATCAAAAGATATCTTCGGCAAGATGTTTGGCTGGATGCTTCCGGCAAATAGCAAAAAGCTGAAACTATCTAAAATGAATATGGGTGGAGCCGGCAGTTGGATGATGCGCCTTATCATGAGGAAGAAACGGATCGACAGCTTGGAAAGCCTTATGGCACAAGCCGTAGAGAATGGTATCGAGATGATCGCCTGCACGATGAGCATGGACGTAATGGGTGTCAAAAAAGAAGAACTGATGGATAACGTTGTCCTAGGAGGCGTAGCCACCTATCTGGAACGTGCGGAAGATGCGAACGTAAACTTATTCATCTAATTCATTCAAAAAAAATATCCCAGCATACCCACAATAAGGACAATGCTGGGATATTTTATATAAATGATCTGATGCTTATTTAATCATATCAAACCCAGTGTAAGGGATCAACGCTTTCGGGATGCGGATACCTTCGGGGGTTTGGTTGTTTTCCAATAAGGCGGCTACGATGCGAGGTAAAGCCAAGGCACTACCATTCAAGGTATGGCAAAGTTGCGTTTTCTTATTCTCGTCACGATAGCGGCATTTCAAGCGGTTGGCTTGATACGTATCGAAGTTGGACACGGAGCTAACTTCCAACCAGCGTTGTTGTGCCTCGGAATACACCTCGAAGTCAAAGCAAAGGGCAGCCGTGAAACTCATATCACCCCCACAAAGACGAAGGATGCGATACGGCAACTCCAACTTCTGAAGTAATCCCTCCACATGATTCAACATCTCTTGGTGAGATTGCTTAGAGTGCTCCGGTTTATCGATCCGAACCAACTCCACCTTAGAAAATTCGTGCAAACGATTCAAACCGCGTACATCCTTGCCATAAGATCCGGCCTCACGACGGAAGCATTGTGTATAAGCGCAATTCTTGATCGGTAACTGCTTCTCATCCAGAATGACATCCCGGTAAATATTTGTCACGGGCACCTCCGCCGTCGGGATCAAATATAGGTCGTCTACCTCGCAATGATACATCTGTCCCTCCTTATCCGGAAGCTGTCCCGTACCATAACCGGAAGCCGAGTTCACCACCGTAGGCGGCATGATCTCCAAGTAACCGGCGTCACGGGCCTCATCCAAGAAGAAGTTGATCAACGCACGTTGCAAACGAGCGCCCTGTCCTTTATAGACCGGGAAACCAGCTCCCGTGATCTTAACACCCAGATCGAAATCAATCAAATCATATTTCTTCGCCAATTCCCAGTGCGGAAGAGCGTTCTTCGGAAGTTCCGTTTCCATACCTCCCATTTTCTCTACCACATTGTCCTCGGCGGAGGTACCCTCGGGCACCTCATCGTAAGGTACGTTCGGGATCGTATAAAGTAAGTTCTGCAGCTCCTCGGCAGCCTGATCCATCTCAACCTGCAAAGCCTTGCTCACCTCCTTGATCTCGGAAACATGTTTCTTAGCGGCCTCCGCCTCTTCCTTCTTGCCCTCTTTCATTAATTGTCCGATCGACTTAGAGGTTGCGTTTACCTCCGCTAGGTTCTTATCTAATTGATTTTGTGCGATACGTCTTTTATCATTCAATTCCAACACTTTATCGATGCTTTCTTTCGCACCCTTAAAATGTTTCTTTTCCAGTCCACGGATTACGGCATCCGTGTTTTCAGTGATTAATTTGATTGTCAACATATTCTATTTATGTTTAATAGTTTTTCTAAGACGCGAATTTAGTAATTTTATTTTACCCGACCACCCGTTAACCAAGTTCTTGTATAATAAGGTTCGCTAAGGTTACTTACCATCACGCCGCTAGAAGTACTGGTATGGATGAAGCGCCCATTTTTCAAGTAAATCCCCACGTGATTCGGAACGCCACGTTTCCCGCCACGACCCGTCTTGAAAAATACCAGATCTCCTTCCTGCAATTTGGCACGACTCACTTTCTTGCAATTATACTTCAGCATATCCGCCGAGGAACGAGCCAGCTGCTTTCCGTATACCTCCCGATAAACGATCGATACGAAACCGGAGCAATCCACGCCCCGTTTCGTGCTCCCTCCCAATTTATGACGTACACCCAACCAACGGGCCCCCTCGTTGTACAAGAATATATTATCTTCCGGAGTGATACGTACCCCATATAAGCGAGCCAACTCCTTCGGTCCCTTGAAATCGGCGGGCAAAGCTACTTTTTGTTGTTTTTTGCTACCGCACGAGGTCAGACATATAAGCAGGATAAAGATCCGGATAAACCCTAAAGGAATGCTATTCTTCATATCGTTTTCTCTTAATTAAGGCACGAATATACACATAAAGTTTAGAATGCCCATTATAAGGTTCCTACAATGGGCATTGTAAGGTCGTTAGAATGCCCATCGTAAGGAGCTTTGAATGGGCATCCAAGTTCAAGAAGGTTGAGCAGCTTTCAGATAAGCGTTGAACGCCTCTTTGTAGGCATCCGTCACGTGGATGATCTCCTTCCCGATATAAACGCAATTATTCCGGTCGACGGAGCGGATCTTATCCAACGCCACGATATAAGAACGATGTACCCGCATAAAGCGACCGGTAGACAGCATCTCTTCCATGGCCTTCATCGTCACGTGGGTGATAAGCGGACGGGCCTCCCCTTCCAGATAGATCATCACGTAATCCTTCAAGCCCGTCACGTATAATATCCGGGAGATTTCCACCTGCCGCAACTGGCTATCCACCCGCACGAAAAGGCTGCCTCTCTCCTCCTTCACGCTACTCATCTCAAACCATTGGCGGGCCTTCTCCGCAGCTCCGAGAAACTTATGGTATCGGATGGGCTTCAGCAGGAAATCGAGGGCATTCACCTCATAGCTATCAAAGGCATACTCCTTAAAGGCGGTCGTGAAGATCACCCTCGTACCGGGGGGCACCATGCGGGAGAGGTTCAGCCCGTCCAGATCCGGCATCTGAATATCCAAGAAAAGCACGTCCACCGAAGACTCACGCAACGTGGAGAGTGCCAGCACCGGATCATTGAAGGAAGCCGCCAGCCTCAGATAAGGCGTACGGCTTACGAAGTCCTCCAGCATCTTCACCGCCAAGGGCTCATCGTCTACGATCATGCAAGTCAGTGTTTTCATAAGCAGTCTCGAAGTGTTATTTGAACAAAGTAACTATTTTCCCGGAGCGCTTGATCATATCGGTAACGACCGGGATAAGCCAGATCCAGCCTACGCCTCAGGTTTTCCAACCCGATCCCCGATCCGCTACGGTTCACATCCGGTTTCGGATGGTCGCTATTCTCGCAGGTAAAAACAAGGTCATCTCCTTCCGCCTTGAAACGAATACGTACGAACGACGACTTACGGCTATTCACGCCATGCTTGAATGCGTTCTCTATCAAAGAAATAAACAAGAGCGGAACGATCCTCATCGGTTTAATCGGAATCTGCAAATCTACTTCCACGGTAGCCAACTCATTGCAGCGTAATCTCATCAGCTCGATGTAATTATTCATGAACTCGATCTCGCCTTCCACCGGTACCAGCTCATGGTTCGACTCATAGAGCGTATACCGCAGCAAATCGCTCAATTGCCCGATACTTTCTTGCGCCGTATCTTGGTCTATCTGGACCAAGCTGGAAATATTATTCAAGGTATTAAAGAGAAAATGCGGATTCAACTGGTTCTTCAGCCAAGCCAGTTCCGCCTCGGCGTTTTTCTGCCGTTCCTCTTTCAAACGCATCTGCATATCGCCCCAGCGTACGATATAACGGAATCCCACGGCACATCCAACCACTAGCAAATGTAAGAAGAACGCTCCGAAAGCGACCATATACATTCCCGAACGCCATTCGTCCGGGAAATCCGCCTTAGGAGAAAATATCCATAGGTTAGCCCCCGTGATCAATAGCAAATTCATCAACCCAAAGAGCATCTTCCGATCCCGATAAAGCAAATAGGGAACCAATACATAGAAATTAGCGGTGAAAACAATAGCCAACGGAGTAATGAACCCCGTATTAATCTTCCACACCTCGAAAGCCGAACTCGGATTAAAGCGTATGAAAAAATCGATCGCAGGAGGAATCAGCCATAAGGTGATCCACAATAAAGCCTGTCCTCCCGCCAATATATAATCTTGCCTCGTGAGTTTCATAATACGTTTTTTATAAAAGTAAGCGAATCTAACGCCTGCGCCTATGAACGCAAGCGTTTATTCGACGAGTGGCAGGGTCGCTTTAGACGAAAAAAGAATTATCGTTTCTGGATACGAGCCGCATAGCCTCCACCGGGAGCCATATGGATCTTTAATTTGCGATCTGTCGGGACTGGGATTACCTCTTTCTTATAATCACGGGCAGCACGATCGGCATTTATGCCATCCTTGAATAATTCCAAAGTATAATCACCTTCGCCCAAGAAAGACAAGTCTAAATCCAGCTCCCTCGGCGTCCAGTTGGTCAACGCCCCGATATACCAATCATTACCATGACGGCGGGCGATCGCTACATACTCGGAGACCTTTCCATCCAATGAGACCGTCTCATCCCAGATAGTGGGAATGTTAGAGATAAACTCCGTACATTCCTTTTCCCTCCTGTAATTAGACGGAGCATCGCACAGCATATTGAAAGGAGACTCGAAGATCACGTAAGTAGCCAACTGGCGGCAACGGGTTCCTTGGCTCATCGGCTCCGAGTTTACCGGGCGATAATTACCTTTAACGGCGTTACGCATAGCGCCTTGCGTATAATCCATCGGGCCGGCGATCATACGGATGAATGGGATCGTGACATCGTACGTCACCATATCGTAAGACTCGGGAGACCATTTCAGTTGCTCTAAGCCATTCACACCCTCATAGTTCAATACGTTCGGATAGGTCCGTTGAAGACCTGTCGGCTTGAATACACCATGGAAATCCACAAGCATCTTATATTTCGCGCATACCTCGGAGGCCTCATAAACAAAGTTCACCATTTCCTGATCGTCACGATCCAAGAAATCCACCTTGAAGCCTTTCACGCCCATATCCGAATAATGCTTCACGACATTCTCCATATCACGGGCGAAAGCCCAATAACCCGCCCAAAGGATAATTCCGACATTCTTGAACTTACCGTAATCCACCAATTCTTGAAGATCGATCTCCGGTATTACTTGCATCATGTCCGCTTGCAGGTTCACGGCCCAGCCCTCATCCAAGATTACGTACTCGATGCCATGCTCGGCGGCGAAGTCGATATAATATTTATAGGTGGGATTATTGATTCCGGCACGGAAATCCACACCGTATAGATTCCAGTCGTTCCACCAATCCCAAGCCACCTTACCCGGCTTGATCCAAGAGATATCGTTTACCCGGGAGGGAGAAGCCAGGCGGTAGACCATATCGCAATCGGCCAACTCCTTATCATTCCGGGAGATTATAAACGCACGCCAAGGGAAAGAACGGGTTCCGGATGTTTTGGCGATATAGTTCTCACGCTCTTTCACCAACATCTGTAACTGATTATGGCCGCCTTGCTCCTTCACTTTCGGATAAGGCGCATGAACCGCTTTCAAGGAAGTTTTTCCCGTCTCGTTATTCAAGAACATCCCGGGAAAATCCTCTAGATCGGCTTCCGTGATACAGACCTTGCGACCGTCTCCCAGATCCACCAAAAGAGGCAGGATCTTCAGGCGTTTATCATTTAGGCTAGAGATCGTCTCGTTTACGTAGGGCTGCTCGAAGGAGTTGAAGAATTGCTCCTCGAACGTCGGCTTCGTACTATTCACGTAAGCGGTGAATGTCTTATAATCCGAGGGGAAGTTATAGACGGCCTCCTCGTCGGCGATAACGATCGGTTCCTTTCTTTTCGTCGTGAAACGGTAAGCGACTCCATCGTTATACACCCTAAAAACCAGCCCGTAGTTTCCCCGGAACGAGATTTGCATCTCATTATAGATATCCTTTACTACGTCCTTCTTATAGAACGGAGAGGGTATTTCCTTGTCTACCGAGGTCTTCGTCACTTTCAAGACTTTCGGGTTAGCACCAAGTACCTCACCTCCTTGTAAAGTCATAGATACGGTAGAATTCATCACCTCCGAATGATCCTGTACGATAGCGAAAGTGACTTTATCGGCTACCGTAACCTCCACCTTTATATCCCGGTTCGGAGACTGGACTTGGTAATTCTTCTGGGCGATCGACGGGATAGCGCCCATTAAAAAGAGAAAAGCAAATAGAATGTTTTTACTCATGGTTTATTGATTTAAGTTTGTTTATGAATACAAATATATATTATCTTTGTCATATTCATAACAAAAAACAAATAATACCGAAATGATGAGACTTCACAAAATCCTCTTAACGCTCGTATGTTTCACGGTTCTCTCCGCTCACGCACAATGGAAATGGCTCAACCCGCTCGAATGTGGATTCCCTGTCATACAAAACCAAGGATGGACCGAAGAGATCGGAGACCGTTACGTTCGGCTTCCCCAAAGAGCCGAAGGCAAGGTACGTAAACCCGTCTGGGATTTATCGCGCAACTCCGCCGGGTTGGCGATTCATTTTTTCAGCAACGCCCCTGAACTAAAAGTACGCTATCAAGTAAGTGGACCGCTGAATATGCCACATATGCCCACGACAGGCGTATCCGGTGTAGATCTATATAGTATCGATAGCGATGGCCAATGGAGATTTTATTTCGGCGGTTATCCTTCCGGAGATACGCTTCAATATCATTATACGAACATAGGCAAAGATATGTATCATGACAGGGGCTATGAGTTCCGCCTCTACCTGCCTCCTTATAATACGATAAAGTGGTTGGAAATCGGCGTGCCCGAAAACGATGAGCTTACGTTTATCCCCGTATCGCCCGAGAAACCGATTCTTTTATACGGAACCTCGATCGCCCAAGGCGCATGCGCCTCTCGCCCGGGCATGACTTGGGGCACGATCTTGCAGCGTTCTCTGGGATATCCGCTTATCAACCTAGGCTTCTCCGGTAACGGACGTTTAGAGAAAGAGGTATTGGATTTTATTTGTGAGATAGACGCACGCCTTTATATCCTTGACTGCCTGCCCAACCTCACGCCAAAGAGCAAAGATGAGATCACGCAACTCGTATCGGACGCAGTCAAGCAAATACGTGCCACCCACTCCTCTCCGATCTTATTAGTGGAGCATGCCGGATATAGCAACGCACTCGCTGACGATACGAAGTTACAAGATTATACACGCATGAACGAAGGAGCTAAAAAAGCATTCGAGGAATTGCAGGCACAAGGGATAAAAGATATCTACTACCTTACACGAGAAGAGTTGGGACCGCACCCGGACGCTTGGGTAGATTACGTCCATCCTTCCGACTGGGGCATGGAAACACAGGCGAACGCCGTAGAGCGGAAAGTACGGGAAATATTACGCATCCCCGAAGGTAATCTCTCCACTACACAGCCTGTCACCCAGCGCCGGGAACCCAATAATTACGAATGGCAAAAACGTCACCGGGATATTCTCTCGCTGAATCAAAGCAACCCGCCTCGACGGGTGATCCTAGGTAATTCCATCACGCATTTCTGGGGAGGAGAGCCCAAAGGACCGTCCGTGCGAGGTATGGAAACATGGGAGAAAATCATGCGTCCGGCTGGATTCCACAATCTCGGATATGGTTTCGACCGTATCGAGAACGTACTTTGGAGAGTCTATCATGGTGAATTGGATGGATACAAGGCTGAGGAAGTAGTATTGATGATCGGCACGAATAACATCGGAATCAACAATGACAACGAGATCGTGGAAGGCATTCGTTTCTTGCTTTCCGCCATCAAGCAACGGCAGCCGGAGGCCAAGATCAAGGTAATCGGCATCTTGCCCCGCCGCAACCAAGAAGAACGGGTAAGGAATCTCAATCTCCGCATCCGTCAAATGGTCGAGACCGGATGGTACACGTTCAAGAACCCGGGTACGAAGTTGCTTCAGGAAGACGGCAAGATAAACGAATCCTTATTCTCAGACGGATTACACCCGAACGAGGAAGGCTATAAACAAATCGTGGACGAGATCGCCCATTAAGCGATAGTCCCTTTACTCACGAATCAATCCGAGCAACATACGCAACGCCGCCTCTGCCGACAAGCGAATGTTCTCCATACGAGGATTCTCCCCGAAATGATAGCACTCGGAGAGAATCCTTTCCTCATAAGCGGCGGCGATCCAGACCGTTCCTACCGGTTTCGAGGGAGTCCCGCCTCCCGGCCCGGCGATCCCGGAGGTAGCGACGGCACAATCACATCCCAATACCCGCATAGTTCCACGGGCCATCTGCTCCACGACCGGCTGGCTTACGGCCCCGAAAGTGTTCAAGTCCGCCTCGGAGACACCGAGCACATGATGCTTCACCTCGTTGCAATAGGCTACCACGCCCCCGGTGAAGTATTCCGAGCTGCCCGCCATGGAGGTTATCATGCTGGCGATCTTTCCGCCTGTACAACTCTCTGCCGTACCCATCATCAGGTGTCCTGATTTGAGTGCGTCCGCTACTTCTAACTCTATTGGTAAATCATCTACTTCCATTGTTATAATGATACTAGGAGTTTCATTATGGGAAAACAATAGTTTCATTAGGAAGAAACTTTTGTTTTCCCTAGAAGAAACTTTTGTTTCTCTATAGTAAAACTATTTTCCTATAAGACAACCCTAGAAAAAGGAGCGGCATCCATCGGACAGAACTCCTTATCCATATACTTATAATATCCCGTGATAGCTACCATAGCGGCGTTATCCGTGGTGAACGAGAACTTCGGGATATGCACTTTCCAGCCATAACGTTTGGCGTGATCCAAGAATGCCTCACGCAAACCGGAATTGGCCGATACACCTCCGGCGACGGCTACTTCCTTTATATGCAAATCCTTCGCCGCCTTACGCAATTTACTCATCAAGATATCGATTACCGTAGCTTGCAAGGAAGCGCATAGGTCTCGCTTGTTCTTCTCGATAAAATCCGGATCATCTTTCAAATGATCACGCAAGGTATATAAGAAGGAAGTCTTCAGGCCACTGAAGCTATAGTCATATCCGGGGATATGCGGCTTGCTGAACGTAAAGGCATTCGGATTGCCCTCGTTCGCCAAACGATTCACGACTGGGCCACCGGGATAACCCAGTCCCATCACCTTGGCGCATTTGTCGAAAGCCTCTCCCGCTGCGTCGTCGATCGTCTGGCCGATCACCTCCATATCATTATAAGCGTTCACCTTTATGATTTGCGAGTTACCGCCCGAAACCAACAAGCAAAGGAAAGGAAACGACGGAGCATGGTCGTCGTCCGGAGTCTCCTTGATAAAATGAGCCAACACGTGAGCCTGTAAATGATTGACCTCGATCATCGGGATATCCAAGGAAGCGGCCAACCCCTTGGCGAACGAGGTCCCGACCAATAAAGAACCCATCAAACCCGGCCCACGAGTAAACGCCACGGCACTCAACTCGGACTTATCGATGCCGGCACGCTTGATGGCCTCGGCTACTACCGGAATGATATTCTGCTGATGGGCACGGGAAGCCAACTCGGGGACAACCCCGCCATAGGCCTCATGAACGGCTTGACTGGCTATTACGTTGGACAGCATCACGCCGTCACGGATCACCGAAGAGGAAGTGTCATCGCAAGAAGACTCGATTCCTAATATCGTTATACTCATATCTTCATTCTTTTTTCCGCGAATTAACGAAATCTATCGCGATATTGTTGTAGATTTGCGCTAAATAAATAGAAAAGATATCAGAGGACTTAAATACATAATCATTACCCTGCTTACATTATTCTGGATATTCTATGCGTTGCCGGGCATCTTACTGAGAATTCCTTATATTCAAAACAAAGTATCAGAAGTAGCCACAACCCAGTTATCCGGCCACCTCGGTGTGCCCGTAAAGATCGGTAACGTGGATATCGAATGGTTCAATCGTCTGGTACTGGAAGGGCTTTATCTGGAAGACCAAGACGGGAAAGTCATGTTCGAGGCGAATCATGTGGCGGCGGGATTCGAGATCATGCCGTTACTGGAAGGGAAGTTCGTCTTCACGACGGTACGTTTGTTCGGTTTCTCCTTCAATCTACGGAAACACACGCCCCAAAGCCCTTTGAACCTACAATTCGTGATCGACGCTTTCGCCAGTAAGGATTCGATAAAGAAAGAGAAGAATATCGATCTCCGTTTCAACTCCATCATGATCCGAAGAGGTAATTTCAGCTATAACGTGGATAGCGAGAAAGAGACCCCGGGAAAGTTCAACGCCAAGCATATCGATATCAAGAACCTGAGTGCCAAGATATCCCTCAAGGCTTTTAACAAGGACAGCGTGAACGCCCATATCAAGAAGATGAGTTTCGATGAGGCGTCCGGTTTCTCCTTGAATAAGTTATCGCTGAACGTGGTCGGGAACCGGGATAGCGCTTTCGTGCAGGACTTCGAGGTACGCTTGCCGCAGACAGACTTGAAGATCGGGCGTGCCCGGATCGATTTAAGCGAGATCGATAGCCTTCCCGCTCTCTTGAACAACGCTCCGATCGATTTGAATATAACACCTTCGCAAATCTGCCTGAAGGACTTATCCCCTTTCGTCCCGGCGTTCAAGAACTTCGCCGACACGATCGAGTTATCGGCCGAGGCAAACGGCTACATCAATAATTTCAACTTGAAGCGCCTCACCTTGAAATATAGCGATAAGATGCTGTTTATCGGCCAGATGGAATTAAAGAACATCACCCATCCCGAGGAAACGTATCTTTTAGGGAAGGTGAATAAGATGTATATCACGACAGACGGCATCTCCAGTTTGGCCAATAACTTCAATGAGCGTCCGAAGAGTCTCCCGGCCCCGGTCGTCAAATTGGGGACGATCAATTTCACGGGCGAGATATCAGGCTTTTTTGATAACCTAGTCGCTTTCGGAAAATTATCGTCTTCCATCGGCTCCATACAGACAGACTTGATATTCGGTAGCAACAAGGATAAGAATATAGCCGCTTACCTACGGGGACGCATCGCCTCCAGCAACTTGCGGCTCCATGAGTTATTTGGCGAGAATAATCCTTTCGGGGAGGCTCGCTTCGACATCAATATCGATACCCGTAGACCTGTTGGCGGAAATTTCTCCGGAAATATCCAAGCACAAGTCAAGGAGTTCGATTATAAAGCTTATAAATACAAGGATATAAATCTTTCCGGTAATTTCAAGAAGAGTAGTTTCGATGGGACTATCCATGTAAACGATCCCAATGGCGAGTTATACGCCCAAGGTATCTTCCAGCACCAAGGGCAAAACTCCTTGTTTAATTTCACCGCCCGCCTCGATCATTTCCGGCCGGACCGATTGAACCTGACGGACAAATATGAGGCGCCGAATATCTCCTTGGCTTTAAACGCGGATTTCACCGGAGATAATATCGATAATCTGGAAGGTAGCATCACGTTGGACAGTCTTTCTTTCGAGACCACTCCCAGCAGCTTCTTCCTTAAGAAATTCGAAGTAGTTGCCTCGGGGCATAGTCTCGACCGGCAATTAACCATAACGTCCGATATCTTGAATGGAGAGGTCACCGGGTCTTACTCATTCAACACGCTAATCCCCAGCCTTATGAATACGTTCAAGGGATATGTGCCAGCCTTGATCAACACGACCCAGAAAAAACAAATCGTGAAGGAGAATAACTTCGCCCTCCTATTAACGATCGAGAATACGGAAGCGCTTTCTACGACATTGAAACTACCGTTCACGATGGTGCAACCCGGACGGATCACGGGACATTATAATAATATTTATAATAAGTTCCGTATCGAGGCGTGGCTTCCGAAGTTCAATCTCGGGAAATCCATGTTCGAATCCGGCTACTTGGTTTGCGACAATCCGAACGATAAGGTAAACCTCCAATTAAAAACGATTAATTACAACGACAAGGGACTGCGTAATTACCTTGATCTCAAGGCAGACGCTAAAGACAATCTGGTGAATACCATGATTGGGTGGGCGAATAATAAAGAGCGGTTATTTAAGGCCGACATCTCCGCCTCTACCCTTTTTGTCGAGGAGGAAAGCGAGAAAGGGCCGGCCAAGTTACGTACGGAAGTCACGTTGAATAAAAGCCCCCTCATTATTAAAGACACGCTCTGGACCATCAATCCGGCGAATATAACAATTCGTGAGGGCAAGATCGGTATCGAGCATTTCCGGGTAGATCATGAGACCCAGTATTTATCGATGGAAGGGACGATCTCGAAAGATCCGGCAGATACTTTATTGGTAGACTTGAAGCAAATAGAGCTGAGTTATGTCTTCGACGTATTGAATATCCCAGTCTTGCAATTCGGGGGTGAGGCGACCGGTAAGTTCTATGTGAACGACTTATTCAATAGCCGCATGCTAAATACGGATCTGGAAGTAAAGAATTTCTCATTCAACCAAACCCCCTTGGGTCGCCTCAATCTCTTCAGCGAATGGGACGACGCACAGAAAGGTATCCTTATGCTGGGAAGCATCTACAAGAACGACAGCACTTGGACGGATGTGAACGGTTATGTATTTCCAGTCGGGCCCAATGCGGGGCTATCCTTGTATTTCGATGCCAATGATATCAATCTGGCCTTCTTGCAACCCTTTGTCGATACGGTCATAAAGAACTTGCAAGGCCGGGGATTCGGAAGTATACATTTGCACGGCCCCTTTAAGGAGCTGAATGTCGAGGGAGATGCCTATGTCATGGATGGAGGGGTAGGCGTTGATTTCTTGGATACGTATTATACCTTCTCCGATTCCGTCCACCTTGACTCTACGTCCGTCAATTTACGGAATATCACGGTCAAGGATCAATTCGGCAACTCCGGAAAAGTCAGCCTTAAGTTCAATCATCTGCATTTCCGGGATTATAGCTTCCTCGTAAACGTGCAGGGTAATAAGATGTTGATGTATAACGCCAACCAGAAAAAGAATCCGCTGATCTATGGAACGGTATTCGCCAGCGGAACGGCGCAAATCAAGGGCAACGGTAAGTTGATAGACTTTGATATTAACATGAAAAGCGAACCTAAGACCGCTATTTATCTGGACTTCATGAATAATAACTCGGCTACGGACTATGATTTTATCACGTTCGTCGATAAAAGCAAGTTGGCCGCTAACGTAGATTCCACGTCCACACACCCATTGAATATCGTACACGAGACAGACGAGGGAGCCGAGCTACGAATGAACTTCCTCCTTGATATCACACCCGATGCCGATATAGAGCTAATCATGGACCCGATAGCGGGAGACCGTATCAAAGGAAACGCCAGTGGAAGTTTACAAATACAATATGGAACAAGAAGTGATCTTCGTATGTATGGCGACGTGAATATCGTACAAGGAAACTATAATTTCAGCTTACAGCAAATCATCCATAAAGACTTTAAGATCAGAGACGGTAGCACGATCAATTTCCGTGGCGATCCCTTTAATGCCCATATGGATATCAATGCGATCTACAATCTGACCGCAAATATCGGAGACTTGGATCAGAGTCTCTTACTAGAAAGTTCTCGAACAAACATACCCGTCAATTGCGTCTTAAACCTTGAAGGCGCATTGCGCAGCCCGTCTATTTCCTTCGACTTAGAATTTCCGAACTCTAACGAGGAGTTAGAGCGTCAAGTCAAAGCGTTTATAGACACAGAGGATATGATGACCCGGCAAATCGTTTATTTGTTGGTGTTGAATAAATTCTATACACCCGAGTATGCCCAAACGACTTACAAGTCTAGCGAGTTAAACGCCGTGGCTTCATCCGCTATCTCAGCGCAATTATCCAATCTATTAGGTAGTTTCACGGATAAAGTACAAATAGGGACAAACATACGAGCGGGACAGGACGGTTTCAAGGAAGACACGGAATATGAGATGATATTATCCAGCCAGTTGCTAAACAACCGCTTATTGATCAATGGTAATTTCGGTATGAGAAATACGGTCACTACAGGCAAAAATAACACTTTTATCGGAGAGTTCGACCTAGAATATAAGTTGACCCCCTCCGGTGAGATCCGGCTAAAGGCTTATAACCATGCCAGAGATATGTATTTCGGCCTGAAGCAAGCATTAACCATACAAGGTGTAGGTATCATGTACCGGAAAGACTTCACGAACTTCTCTGAGATTTTCAGGAGAAGAAAGAGGCCTCTTTTACCCTTGATCCCCAAAGACTCTACGAATGTCCCTCCCGTAGTCAAAGACTCAACAAATCTTTCACTGCCGACTGATAAGAAGTAAGGGAAGTACTTTTCAATACTTTCTTGCGAAGCCTTTTATCGGCCTCCGGCAAAAGATAATCCCAGATTGTCTTCATTTTAGATAATACCTGATGCTCGCCACCTTCCAACCGGGCAGCATATTCATCCATCAACGACTCATGGAACATGACTAGTTTATCCCGCCTCTCATTCACGGTCAAGACCTGTCCGGACACAAACTCAGTGGCCAGCCAAGGAGAGGCCAATAACCCTCGTCCCAGCATGATCCCGGCAAGCCCCGGAAAACGCTCCTTTATACCTCGGATATCTTCCAGCCCCACTAAATCTCCATTATAATATAAAGGAAGTTTACATTCCTCATAAAAACGGGAGAATCCATCCCAATCGATAGCTCCTTTATATTGCTGTATCCCTAACCGGGGATGCAAGGTTATATGCTTCAAAGGTAACTTATTTAATAAGGACAGAAGCACGAATGACTCGTCCGCACACTCCCACCCCAAACGCATTTTCACAGAAAAAGAAATATCCGGGAACTCCTCAATCGTACGTAATAAAGACTCGGCCTCTTCCTTGTACCGCAAAAGTCCCGAGCCTCTATGGGCACGGACCTGCATAGGGAAAGGGCATCCTAAATTAATATCCGCTTCCCGGTACCCATTCTCTTGGAATAAACGCACGATCGACCGAAACTCGTCTGGTGTGGAAGCGATCAATTGCGGTACGACATGTACCTGCCTATTTCTATCGCAAGCGATATCCTTCAAGTCCTTATTCCGGAAACCACCTTTCTCTATCCTTACAAAAGGAGTATAATAGGTATCTACGCCCCCGAATACTCGGGTATGCGCCTCTCTATAAACTGAATCCGTATATCCTTGCAAAGGAGCGAAATGAATGACTGCCATATCAAGCGAAGATTTCCATGAAAATCGATCTCAATTGACTTTTTGCCAACTCAAAGTCTTGGGGTGCCCCCAACTCCATAGCCAAGGAGGTAACGCCTTTATCCGTAAAGCCACAAGGGTTGATCAATGAAAAGTAACTCAGATCCGTATTTATATTCAAAGCAAAGCCATGCATCGTAACGAACCGGCTGCTTTTCACACCAATCGCACAGATCTTACGGGCACACCCCGGTACCTCAGGATCTAGCCATACACCCGTCGCCCCTTCCAAACGTTCCCCTTTCAAGTCGTAAAGCGATAGGAAACGGATGATCGTCTCTTCCAGCATATGGATGTATTGTTTCAATCCCAGATTCCAATATTCCAGATCAAATACCGGATAACCGGTAATCTGTCCCGGCCCGTGATACGTTATATCCCCCCCTCTGTTTATATGGTAAAACGAGATCCCTCGTTCCCGTAAAGTTTCCTCGGGAATAAGCAAATTGGAGTCCTTGCCACTTTTACCGATCGTCAAGACCGGTAAATGCTCACAAAAGAATAATTGATTATCCTCTTTCTTTCCCGTTGCCTTCGCATCCAATAAGACCTCGAAAGCAGCTGTCTGATATTCTAACGCATCGGCATAAGCGATTCGTCCCAAGTCATGATAACGGAAGCTCTCCATTTCTTTCTTTTTTTAACCTTTCCGGTACCGGGATCAACTTGCCCGGCACCATATCCCATTTCTACTTTTATCAGTTTTCCCATTAAGGAAATTATTTTCGCTTGTCGTTTCAGCATATAAGGTGACGGTTTAGCGGAATTAAACTTCCGGGGATTTGGAAGTGTGGCCGCTATTAGGGCTGCCTCGCTTTTGGTCAATTGGTAGGCATGCTTACCGAAATGAGCCTCCGCTACCGCCTCCGCACCATAGATGCCCTCCCCCATCTCTATCGAGTTCAGATAGACTTCCATAATACGTTCCTTTCCCCATATCCATTCGATCAAGAAGGTAAAATAGACCTCGATGCCTTTCCGTAAATAACTTTTCCCCGGCCAAAGAAATACATTTTTAGCGGTCTGCTGGGAAATCGTGCTGGCACCTCTCACCCTTTTACCTTTCTCGGCCTCGGCCCGTGCCTTCTGGATTTGTTCCACATCAAAGCCATTATGCTCCATGAACAGGTTATCCTCCGACGCTATGACCGCTTGAACCAAAGGCTGGGCGATCTTGGATATAGGAACCCACTTATGATCGAGTTTCATTTTCTTCCCATCCTGATGCTGCTCATACATACGAATAAACATCAATGGCGTATAATATACGGGTACAAATTTATATACCACTACCGCCAATATACTGGATACAAACAGGAAGATCAACAGATTCCTGCACCAGATCCATATCCGTTTTACCAGAGGTGCTACCATATTCTTCTATTTGGAGAGACAAAGGTAAAGAATATTTCAGTTTCCGGCGGACTGAAACTCATAATTTACAGAAAAGGCACTATCTTTGGCTTTTGACAACTTTCCACCCTGTCATATGGTTATTTGATAAATAAATTAGTATGGAGAATCGTTTTTTAGGACTCATAGAGAATAGCATCAAGGAGCATTGGGATCTCCCGGCGTTCTCCGATTATAATGGACATACCTTCCATTATAAAGATGTAGCTCGTCGAATTGAGAAATTTCATATTATCCTAGAGCATGCCGGCATTAAAAAGGGGGATAAGGTGGCTTTAGTTGGACGGAACTCCTCCAACTGGGCGATCTGTTTCTTCGGGATCTTGGCTTATGGAGCCGTAGCCGTGCCTATCCTACATGAATTCAAACCGGATAATATACATCATATCGTAAATCATTCCGAGGCAAAGGCAGTCCTTGCCGCTTCCAGCAACTGGGAGAATATGAATGAACGCATGATGCCTGACGTGAAACTGTTCATGATGCTGGATAACTTCTCGATCATTCACAGTAAAAGCAAAGAAGTCCGGGTAGTAAGAGACCGGATCAATGAATATTTCGGTAAAAAGTACCCTCGTTCATTCACGTCGAACGATGTTCGGTATCACGTGGAAAAGCCGGAAGAATTAGCGGTACTTAATTATACTTCCGGAACCACCAGTTTCTCGAAAGGGGTTATGATCCCCTATCGGAGCTTATGGAGTAATACGCAATTCGCTTACGACAATTTACCGTTCATCCATCCGGGAGATAATATCGTATGTATGCTTCCGATGGCCCATATGTACGGATTGGCATTCGAGGTATTGAATTCCGTGAATAAAGGCTGCCATGTACACTTCCTCACACGTACCCCCAGCCCGAAAATCATAGCGGAAGCTTTTACGACAATCAAGCCGGCGCTGATCCTAGCCGTACCTCTGATTATCGAGAAAATCATCAAAAACAAGGTATTCCCCGAACTGGAGAAGCCTTTGATTAAATTGCTCTTGAAAGTCCCCTATATAGACCAGAAAGTACTGGATACCATTTCCGCCAAGTTAACGGCGTCTTTCGGAGGGAACTTCGGGGAGATCGTTATCGGAGGAGCCGCTATCAATAAAGAAGTGGAGACGTTCCTTCATTCCATCCATTTCCGATATACCGTAGGCTACGGGATGACCGAATGTGGCCCGCTAGTCTCCTATGCGCAATGGGATGAGTTTAAGCCCGGTTCCGTAGGACGTATCGTCGACCGTATGGAAGTCCGCATCGATTCAGAGGACCCGGAAAACAAGGTGGGAGAAATATTGGTGAAGGGTATGAACGTGATGCTCGGTTATTACAAGAATCCGGAGGCTACGAAAGCCGTTATGATGCCTGACGGATGGATGCGTACCGGCGATCTGGGAACCCTCGATAAAGATGGATTTTTATATATCCGCGGTCGTAGTAAAACCATGATTCTAGGCCCCAGCGGACAAAATATCTATCCGGAAGAGATCGAGGATCGCTTGAATAATATGCTATATGTAGCGGAATCGCTCATCATCTCCCAAGGAGGTAAACTAGTCGCCCTCATCTATCCCGATTGGGAGCAAGTAGATAAGGCAGGTATACAACATTCCGAAATCGAGAAGTTGATGCAGACCAACATTGACCAAGTAAACGAGGAGATGCCGAATTACAGTAAAATCACCTGTTTCAAGCTGTATCAAGAAGAATTCGAGAAAACACCCAAAAGAAGCATCAAGAGATATTTATACCAACCGGCCGAATAAAAAGAAAGCCGTCTTTTGTTAAAGACGGCTTCTTTTATATAAAGTAAATTTTATCCTTGACGAAAATCTTTTAAAACTTTTTGTAATTCTTGTCGAGCGAAAAATATACGGCTCTTAACCGTCCCCAGAGGAACATCCAGTTTATCAGCGATCTCATTGTATTTATAGCCACTCAAAAACATAGAGAATGGAACCTTCAACTCATTGTTCAAACCGTTGATCGCTTTCGTGATCTCTTGAATTTGATAAGCGCCATCCGGAGAGTCAAAACCTGAATCGTTCACGACATCCAAGTTATATAAGTCGACACCTTGATCTACGACAGTTTGCGTGCGAACGATCTTGTGATAATTGTTAATGAAAATGTTACGCATCACAGTCAAGACCCAGCCCTTAAAATTGATATTGTCTACAAATTTTTCTTGATTGTCTAAAACCTTCAGCGTTGTGTCCTGCATCAGATCTTGGGCATCATCCCTATTCGCTGTAAGCATAAGCGCAAAATTCATCATGTTTTCTTGCATGCTCAATAATTTTTTCTGAAATTGCAACGCATTCATATTGTTACTAGTTAAATAAAGTTTAATACTGTATAAGTATTATCCCTCAAACATTGAAGGATGCAACAAATATATAAATTAAAAATGGAGATATACAGTTCTTTGATAAATATTAATATTAAAAATCGCAACTTAATATTTTTGTTGTAAATCTTACTGAAAATGAGTATTATTTACAAGTTGCACAAGTTACAAAAATCAACATTTACAACAAGCCAGTTACAATTTTCAACCAAATATTAAAAACAAATATAATACAAACAAGATGAAACGTTTATTAACAATATTAACAGCTATAATATTAATACTTGCAATCTCTCTTCAATCGGAGGCTAAAGAGAAGTCCTTAATATATACGATTGATATAAAAAAAGAGATCGATAACACCACGTGGATTTATCTCCATAACGGATTATCAGAGGCCAAGCAATTGAGTGCCGATGCCATCTTATTGCATATGAACACATACGGCGGATTACTGGAATCTGCCGATTCTATGCGAACGGCTATTTTATATAGTCCCATACCGGTATATGTATTTATCGATAATAACGCAGCTTCAGCAGGAGCTTTAATTTCCATAGCATGCAAGAAAATCTATATGCGGAAAGGGGCGAATATAGGAGCGGCAACGGTTGTCAATCAAACGGGTGCGGCTCTACCTGATAAATATCAATCTTATATGCGTTCCATGATCCGTTCGACGGCTGAGGCGCAAGGGAAAGATACGCTTATACAAAACGGCGACACGATCTATAAATGGAAAAGAGATCCTTTAATCGCCGAAGCGATGGTCGATGACAGAGTGATCGTCCCCAACCTCATCGATAGTGGTAAAGTATTGACACTTACCTCTCAAGAAGCACTCAAATGGGGTTATTGCGATGGCATCGCCGAGAGTCCGGATCAAGTAATCACAGAATATATCGGATGTAAGGACTATGAGATTAAAAGTTATCAACCCTCATGGTTCGATAATGTAAAAGGTTTCTTTATGAGTCCGGTAATACAGGGCTTATTAATCATTATTATCATCGGTGGTATTTATTTCGAGATGCAAACCCCGGGGCTTGGTTTTCCATCCGCTGCCGCGATAATAGCGGCTATCCTTTACTTCGCTCCTCTCTATATGGACGGGTTGGCTGAAAACTGGGAAATCCTGTTATTCATTCTCGGCGTTATATTAATAATGTTGGAGATATTCGTGATCCCGGGCTTTGGCATAGCGGGGATAAGTGGAATTATTCTCGTGGTCGGCGGACTTACAATGAGCTTACTGAACAATACTGTTTTTGATTTTCAAAACGTATCTGGAATGGATACGGGCAGAGCCGCTTTAACGGTTCTATTAGGTCTGGGTATCGGATTCACGCTAGTGATATGGTTATCCAACAAAATAGGACATAAAGGACCGCTAAAGAAAATGGCATTAAACGCTGATTTGGAAAAAGCGGTATCCAGTCCCAATTTGACACAACTGATCGGAAAAGAGGGCACGGCCGCTACCGTTTTACGTCCTTCGGGTAAGGTATCTATCGAGGGAGAGTTGTATGACGGCGTATCGGAGTCTGGCTTCATCGAGAAAGGGACTCCTATCAAAGTCGTCAGATTCGAGAGCGCGCAAGTCTATGTAATCAACCTATAAACGAGTCTATGCGATCCGTTTATAGGCAATACATTTATCGATCACGACATATTCCATCGCTCCCATAGCCATCAAATCACTTAGGATGTTACGGGCCGCATAATAATTGATATGGGCGATATGGCAAAACTGCTTTATGCTGATATACGGATGCTCGTCGAGCCAAGAAAACAGGATCTCGACGGGCTTACTTATTTTCAGCAATGTACCTTCTTTGGTTTTCTGCTTCTTCCATGCTTGCATGAGGACTTCGTTCGCTAATATATTCTCGTCCGCAACCCGGATATAGGCCTTGTATTTATCGTCTTTATCCGGTGCCGTATGCGGTTTCTCATCGCTTGGGGCGATATAGACCTCCAATACGGTCTTCCCGTTGACATCCCAGCGCTTAGCTGTAAACGGCACCTCGGGATGCGTATACATTTTAGAAGCAGCCTCGATCATATAATATTCCTCCTCACTTCTCACACCGGAAATAGCGCCGTTATCCTTCACTCCAATCAGCAGACGCCCGCCATCTGTATTCGCGAACGCACTCAACGTCCGGGCGATCTTCTTACTGTCGCTCACCTCAAACTTAAAATCAAGTTGTTGATGTTCCCCTTGCTCTATAAGCGCTTCAATCGGATGTTTCTTCTTCATTTTGGCTTCTGTTTTGAGACACAAAATTAAAATAAATACCTAACTTTGGCAATCGAAAAAACAATAAACGATGTCTCAGATACCTGCGCTAATATCAGATCTTGCGGTCATACTCATATCCGCCGGGTTGGTTACCCTGTTATTCAAAAAGTTAAAGCAACCGGTCGTATTGGGGTATATCGTAGCCGGAATACTCGCCGGGCCTTCCATCGAGCAAATACCGACAGTTACAGATGTGGAAAGTATCCGTATCTGGGCTGATATAGGCGTTATCTTCCTGTTATTCGCTTTGGGGCTCGATTTCAGTTTCAAGAAGTTGATGAAGGTGGGAGGAACCGCCGTCATTGGAGCCATAACCGTTGTTATAGGTATGATGACAGCGGGATATATCACGGGCTTATCACTGGGTTGGGGACATATGAACAGTCTTTTCCTCGGAGGTATGTTATCGATGTCTTCCACGACGATTATCTTCAAGGCATTCGACGACATGGGATTGCGTAACCAACGATTCGCCGGTGTCGTATTCGGTATCTTGGTGGTAGAGGATCTATTCGCCGTATTATTAATGGTATTACTTTCTACCGTAGCGGTAAGTAAACACGTGGAAGGCATGGAGATGCTGGATAGCGTAGTCAAATTAGGCATTTTCCTTTTATTCTGTTTCGTCGTCGGGATCTATTTGATCCCCTCTTTTCTGAAAAAGGCAAAAAGCTTCCTAAATGAGGAGACTCTGTTGATCGTGAGCATCGGGCTATGCCTTGGTATGGTTATGATCGCCACAAAAGCCGGATTCTCATCGGCTCTCGGAGCTTTTGTCATGGGTTCGATTTTGGCCGAGACCATTGACGCTGAACGGATCGAGCATTTGGTAAAACCCGTAAAAGACTTATTTGGAGCGATTTTCTTCGTGTCTGTAGGCATGTTAATCGATCCTCAGATGCTCTGGGAGTATAAAATCCCGATTTTCATTATCACGCTCGTAGTCATGGCCGGACAGATTTGTTTCGCCAGCTTCGGAGTATTACTGTCCGGACAACCGATAAAAATAGCCATCCAGTCTGGTTTCTCGTTAGCGCAGATCGGAGAATTCGCCTTCATCATCGCAGGTTTGGGACTATCATTAAACGTGACGGATCAATATCTGTATCCGATCGTTGTCGCCGTATCCGTGATCACGACATTCTTCACACCTTATATGATCCGGCTAGCGGAACCTGCCTACAAATGGGCGGAGCGGATCATACCGGAGAATTGGAAACAGTTCTTGGAGCGATATTCATCCGGTTCCAATACGATCCGTCAAAAAAGCGCATGGAATAAGTTACTAAAAGCCTTGGTCCGCATCGTCGGTACTTATACCGCCGTCTGCCTAGTACTTATCTTTTTATGGCTACAAATCGTGACACCGTTCATCTGCAAACATTTGCCCGGCATCCAAGGAAATCTAATCTCCTTGATCTTAATCCTAGCTCTGATCTCCCCGATGTTGCGGGCGATCATGATGAAAAAGAATCATTCCGTGGAGTTCCAGCAATTATGGAACGATAATAAATATAACCGGGGTCCCCTAGTCTCACTCGTGATCCTCAGAATCCTGCTCTGTATCGGTCTCGTCATGCTTCCTGTCGCACGGTTATTGAATGCTGCGCTAGGAATTATGCTAGCGGTCGCTTCCGCCGTTATCGTATTAATGATATTCTCCAAACGGCTAAAGAGGCAGTCGATCCTGATGGAACGGCATTTTTTCAGTAACCTTGTAGCGAGGGAAGTGGAACAAGAGCGAAAAGCCCCGATCAACCAGCGTTTCGCGAACCACTTATTAGAACGAGATCTCCATTTAGCGGATTTCGAGGTGAAGCAGAATTCCCCCAGTATGGGAAAAAGCCTGAAAGAATTAAACTTCAGGCAAAAGTGCAACGTAAATATCGTAACGATTATCCGGGGAGAGAAGCGAATCAATATACCGGGAGGAGACGAGCGGCTCTACCCGTTCGATAAACTGGTAGTAGTTGGCGCCGATGATGATCTGGAGCACTTTAGGAAATATCTGGAGGAACGCTACAAGAAATCATACGCCGAGCAATCGAACACAAGAAAGGAAGAGATGAACATGGAGCAAATCATTATCTCGGAAGGTTCCCGATTGATCGGCCGCTCCATCATAGAGTCCGGTATCCGTGATAAAGCCGCTTGTTTGGTAATCGGTATCGAACGTGGAAGTAGCTCGATCAAGAATCCGCCTCCCAGTACGGTTTTCGAGGAAGGAGATATCGTATGGATCGTAGGCGAACGGGATAAGTTGATCCAGTTAAGCGAAGGAAAAGTAGTAACCAGTTAACAAAACGATATAGAATGATGAAGTTTATAGGAATTATTCCGGCGAGATACGCCTCTACCCGTTTTCCGGGGAAGCCATTAGCGGATATGAACGGAAAGCCCATGATACAACGTGTATATGAGCAAGTAAAGGATGTCTTAGACTCCGTTTGCGTAGCTACCGACGATATCCGGATAGAGAATGCGGTTAAAACCTTCGGCGGCCAAGTCGTCATGACCTCCGATCAACATCGTAGCGGTACGGATCGTTGCTACGAGGCTTATCAGAAAATAGGCGAAGGGTATGATGTGATTGTCAATATCCAAGGTGACGAGCCTTTTATCCATCCCGAGCAAATCCAGACGATCAAAACCTGCTTCGCCGACGCAAACACGCAAATAGCGACATTGGTAAAGCCTTTCCGTTCGGACGATGATTTCGAGAGTACCCTATTCAATCCCAATTCCCCGAAAGTCGTACTCAACAAAAACAACGAGGCTATGTATTTCAGTCGATCTATTATTCCTTATATCCGGGGCAAGAAATATACGGAATGGTTGCCGAGTCATACCTTTTACAAACATATCGGGTTATATGCCTATCGTGCGCAAGTGCTGAAAGAAATCACCCAATTACCTCAATCCGCTTTAGAACTGGCGGAAAGCCTTGAGCAATTACGCTGGTTGGAAAACGGATATAAAATCAAGGTCGGCATCACAGAGCAAGAAACGATCGGTATAGATACACCGGAGGACATGGAGAAAGCCTTAGCCTTCCTCGCGAACCGCTGATCACTTACACTATTATTCAATGAATATAGTCAGAGTAGTACCAATAGGTGGAGGAATAACGTTCTCGTAATTCCTCCTTTGCTTTTCTACCCGATTTACAATGGATGTAATCTTGGTAATCCTCGATAACATCTTGAGGTATCTGATAACCGGCCACCTCCTCGTCCGAGCTTTTAGATAAAACTTGTACCAAAGTCTCCTCATACAAACGGGGTACAACCTCAAATTTTCCTTTATAATAAGTATCGAACGCATTCTTAAAACTATTCAAATTCTCGTTCAGTAAATAATAGCACAACAAATAATCCAATGCCTGTTTATTTTCCGGATATTCCGCCACCAAACTTGACAGTACTCCCGGATAATCGGATATGGACATTAGTATGTCATGCTCTCGCTCCCAATCTCTTTTCCTCGGCAAACGTTTCTCCATCGACAAGGTCTCCTCACCCTTCAACTGTTCCTCCTTCGACCTTGCCCATGAGTGATAAAATAACGTCGCGTCCAATAGGTTCAGGTATTTTCTAGCCTCCTCAATATCCCCTCGCCGCATATCAATCTCCACCAGCCGCTTGATCTGCCGTACGCTTCTTTGTTTAGGGCTGAACAAGATTCCTTCGATCGCCCGGTGACGGGCCATATCCATATCTCCCAATTGATAATACACCTCATTACTGAAAAACACGGGAAGTATAGAAGACCTCAAATCGATCGGTAAGAACAAGGCGTCCGCCCCTCGTTGATAATGATCCATCAAATTCTGGGGCAACTCGTTCTTCTTGGAGAAAGCGATATTCCTATAATAACTTACCAAGATATCGGGAGAATCAAATCCGGCAGACAAATCCAAGACTCGCTCCCAATCACCCCTATAGATCGCTTGGTCTACTGCCAGAACCTTTTCCCGCTTCCGGTTCGTACCCGCTATAACAAATGAAAAGAATCCAAATACGACTAAAAAGGTAATAAGCAAGCTATGCCGGTTCAGACGTATCCTACGTATACTTTTAATCTCCAAAGCGAATATCTCTAGAATCAACGCTAAAGCGGGGAAATATACGCTCAAGCCATCCACATGGGAATATTTATAGGCCTCCTCAATGCTCAATCCATAAAAATGACGCATGAACAACGGATATAAATAACTCGATAACAAAAGAGAAAGCCAGAACCACCACCGTTTCCTATTCTTGGCTCCCTCATAGAATATCACCATCAAGGAGAAGACAAATAGCCGGCTACCGACCATGCTATAAATTATGGGAAGAAGTATAAAAGCCACCCAAACGGACGTTCTCTTATTCTTAATCCGGATGTATCCCAAGAAGAGCCATAGAACGAAAATCAACGTAAGCGTAGACGCTATACTATACGACAACCGGCAAATCAATCCCCACTCTAACGCTACCGGAAACAACGCATATATGGAGACCATATTACCATTTCCGAACTTGCGTAAAACCCGCATAGAGTAATACCATAAGAGCAACAACACGCACGTCACGATTAACGGACCTATCACAGTCAAATGGAAGAACTGTATCAAGAAATTCCCCACATAACAGCTCAACCAGGCCGGCTCATCCCAGAACGAGACAAAATAATCGGTGGTATACAAAAAAATCCTCATCTGCTCTTTGAAGAACAAATGGTTTGGGTAAATCCATTGAAAGAAAGCAAAGCATACTACGAAGAATATTCCCGCTATTACCCATTGAAGCGATCGTTCATTTTTTGTCATTGACAAAATCTCTTATTTATAACCTCCCTATTTCCTCAATATAGAAAAAATCAATTTCCTCATCAATCTTTTGAATACAAAACAATGCAAACAAACAAAAAGTTTTGAATAAATACAAATAAACAAATAGAATCATGATCAAGACGTCTTGTTTTTCAAGTAGAGGAGCCAAGATATACAAAAAAAATCCCTTTATCTACCAATAAGCAAATAAAGGGACCTTTTTCAAGGACAACAATTACTATTATCCTATCGTTTTTTCTTAGCCTCTTGTTGTTTACGCAACGTCTCCTGCTGTGCTCGTTGAGCCTCTTCCAGACGTTTCATGAAACCGGATTTCTTCATCGGTTTCCGTTTGTTTGCCTCCAACTTAGCTAACAATTTATCCTCATTGATCGTATAGCGGAAGATCAATGTCTGCACGATTGTGATCAACGTAGAGATGAAATAGTAATACGTCAAACCGGAAGCATACTGGTTGAAGAACACCAAGAACATCAACGGCATCATGTACATCATGGCCTTCATGCCCGGCATCTGTTGCTGCCCGGTATTCGTCATCTCCATATTATACTTGGTATAAAAAATATTCGTGATCGTCATCAACAAACAGAACAAACTGATGTGATTTCCGAAATACGGAGTGATGATCGGAATATATTTATTCCAGCTAAAGATAGCGTCGTAAGTAGACAAGTCGTGCGCCCAAAGGAAACTCTGGTGACGTAACTCGATCGCCGACGGGAAGAACATGAATAAAGCGATCAAGATCGGCATCTGCAACAACATCGGCAAACAACCACTCATCGGGCTCGCCCCCGCACGGCTATATAGCTCCATCGTCGCTTTCTGCCGTTCCATAGCCTTATCCTGTCCGGGATACTTAGCGTTGATCTCCTCCACTTGCGGACGCAATACACGCATCTTGGCGGACGACATATAAGACTTATACGTCAACGGGAAAAGGATGGTTTTCACGATGATCGTCATCAAAAGGATCAAGATACCATAATTATGGATAAACTTACCCAAGAAGTCGAACAAAGGGATCACGAAATATTGATTCACCCAACGGAAAATACCCCAACCTAGCGGAACCAACTTCTCCAGATCCAGTTGCTGCTCGGCAACGACACCTTTATCGAAGGACTTCAACAAGGCGAACTTATTCGGTCCGAAATAAAAGGACAGGTTCGTGGCCTCCTTACCTTGCAAGTCGAAAGGTACGGAAGTGGTCGTCTTGAATTGTTTCAATACATCCCCCTCCGGAATCGCTTTCGAGTCTAAGGTAGTAGCCTCAAAGCCCTCTTGCGAGATCAATACGGTAGAGAAGAACATATCCTTATAACCGATCCATTTCAAGCGGTTCGGGATCTGCTTGCTGTCACTCTTCGACTCGCTCAGGTGTTCCACGTCGTCCGCCATGAACTTGTAGTTCAAGGTCACGTAGCGATCCTCAAACTTACGTCCTTTTTCCTGTTGACGGATATCCTGCTCCCACAATAAATCCAAGGCATTCGTGCTCGGTGCCAAGACACCGTTCAATCCCGTACCCAGAATCTGGTATTGCACCATATAATCATCCGGTTTCAAGGTATAGGTAAAATCCAGATGACTACCCTCGCCGGTGTTCAAACGCATGATCACGGAATTCGGGTCATTCCCTTTAACCGGGGTAAAATACAAATCGCCCGTATTCACGACACGGTTCGTAGCCGTGACCAACGTGAAATTAAAATTAGACTCTTTCTCGTCGAACAAAACGAGAGGCTCGTCATTATACGTATCATACTCCTTCAAGCGTGCGTAACAAATACGTCCGCCCTTATTGCTGATACGCAGCTCGACCACGTCATTTTGCAGGGTCGTGTAATCTTCCGTGCCCACCATAGCATCGCCGAATACACCGAAGCTCTGCTGCAAACGTTGCGCCCTTACCGAGTCCGGCACGTTCTCCAACGAATCCTCCACTAAAGCACTTTTGTTCTCTTGTTTCTGCAATTCCAGTTGCTGAGCATACTCAATCTTCGCGATTGAATCTTGGTAACGGCGCTGTGCCTCCAACTGCTCAGGCGTTGGCCGGTTGAACCAGCTAAACGCAAATAATACGACACCGATCAGCAGAAAACCTATTAATGTGTTTTTATCCATTTATCACCAATTATTTTTTA
Organism: Parabacteroides sp. AF21-43; assembly: GCF_003635435.1. NCBI lineage: Bacteria > Pseudomonadati > Bacteroidota > Bacteroidia > Bacteroidales > Tannerellaceae > Parabacteroides > Parabacteroides sp. AF21-43. The sequence goes on from NZ_QTMG01000031.1 coordinate 33,355, forward strand.
TTTTCGATAGCAGCTTTCACGAAGCTGAGGAAAAGAGGATTCGGATTCACCACGGTACTGTTGTACTCCGGATGATATTGAACGCCCACGAACCATTTCAAGGCGGGGATCTCTACCACCTCTACCAGATTTGTCTCCGGATTCTCACCCGTACACATCATACCGGCGGCCTCATATTGCTTCTTATACTCGTTGTTGAACTCGAAACGATGGCGATGACGCTCTTGGATATGCTCCTTGCCGTATGCCTCCAATACCTTGGAGCCCTCTTTCAGCGTACAGTCGTAAGCACCCAAACGCATGGAACCTCCCATATTGGTAACGTTCTTCTGCTCCTCCATCAAGTCGATCACCTTATGTGCCGTATTCGGCTCCATCTCCGTAGAGTTGGCATCCGCCAAACCTAATACGTCACGGGCAAACTCGATCACCATGCACTGCATACCCAAGCAGATGCCCAAGCAAGGGACATCATGCTCACGAGCGTATTTGATAGCGGCAAACTTGCCCTCGATACCTCTCTGCCCGAATCCGGGGGCGATCAAGATACCATCCATATCCTTCAATTGCTCGGCGGCGTTCTCGTTATTTAATTTCTCCGAATGGAACAAATGCAAATCCAGTTTATGATGATTGTAAATAGCGGCTTGCAACAAAGACTCGTCGATCGACTTATAAGCGTCTTGCAATTCCACGTATTTACCAACCAAACCGATCTTCACCGTATCCGTAGCCGTGCTCTTCAAGGCAAGGAATTCCTTCCAAGGCTTCAACTCCGGAGTCGGGCCGACTTCCATACCGACCTTACGCAAGACCACCTCGTCCATCTTCTGGCGTTGCAATACCAAAGGAACCTCGTAGATCGTCGGTACGTCGATCGACTGGATCACGGAATCCTCGGCCACGTTACAGAACAACGCCACCTTACGTAACAAGTTCGCGTTCAGCTCATGCTCCGTACGTAAAACCAACACGTCTGGCTGGATGCCTAACTCCTGCAATTGCTTCACGGAATGTTGTGTAGGCTTCGTCTTATACTCTTTCGCCGCGGCGATATAAGGCACGTAAGTAAGATGTACGCAAAGGCAGTTCTTACCCAGCTCCCATTTCAACTGGCGAACGCTCTCTATGAAAGGCAGAGACTCGATATCACCCACCGTACCACCGATCTCGGTGATCACGAAGTCAAATTTATACTTGCTACCCAATAATTTCACGTTACGCTTGATCTCATCCGTGATATGAGGTACTACCTGTACCGTCTTACCCAGATAATCCCCCTTACGCTCCTTGTTGATCACGCTTTGATAGATACGTCCGGTAGTGATATTATTCGCACGGGTAGTCTGGACATTCAAGAAACGCTCGTAATGGCCCAAGTCCAAGTCAGCCTCATGTCCATCAACGGTCACGTAACATTCCCCATGCTCATAAGGGTTCAACGTACCCGGGTCGATGTTGATGTAAGGATCAAATTTTTGGATAGTAACCTTGTAACCTCTTGCTTGAAGGAGCTTACCTAAAGAAGCGGAAATAATTCCCTTACCTAAGGAAGAGACCACGCCGCCTGTAACGAAAATGTACTTTGTATCTGCCACGATAGTAATATTTTAGTTATCTTTTTAATTGCACACCTGCATTTCGAAACCGCAAAGTTAGCGATTTTCATCGAGACATGCCAAATTTAATGTTTTTATTTCTCGCTGAATATCTCCAGAACTGACCCGGGCTTCGGCAGGACTCTTCCGATTCCCGACCCGAAGCACGGCACTAAAGACAGTACTTCTCATGGAATTACTTCGGTACTACGTAGGAAGTACTGAAGTACTTTGACCGAAGTATTCCAGTACTTCCAGCGGAGTACTGAGGCAAGTCCGTATAAGCCTCGCTAGACACACCTGCTTTGCCTCAGTGATCGTAACTTTTACCCAGATAAATATCAAATCGTATGTTGTATATCATTCTTTTTAGCTAATTTTGCGACCACTACAACTAATAGATGTAAATAAGGTATTATGATGATGAAGAGGCATGGTGTGTATGCGCTATTATTACTTTCACTAATTGGGAGCTCGGCATACAGCCAAGAGAACCAACTAGTTACCGGAACGATAGTTCAACGTCCCGCACAGCAAGTCGTATCGGATGATACGATTCCTGCGATCAATCTTGGCGAAGAGGAATTAGACAACATCGTAGACATTCGTAAACAATTCGAGAAACAAAACAAGACTTACTCGGCGCCCTTGGCCCCAAGCACGAATTTACTGCGTTTCTTGAAAAAAGACGAACTGGAGATCTCGGACGAGGCGATGTATTGGGCCCGTCTGGTACGAGACGCCTCCACGGCTTTCGATAATACGATGACCTTCCGAGACACCGTGATCGTAAACCCTTTATTCATGCCGATCGTTTTCCGGGGAGATTATCTACCCAAGAACTTGATATTCTACAACTTCGATTCATTGAAGGAGAGGACTCCCTATGATAACTTATACCGGACAGACTCCATCTTCAAAGATCTGGAGCGAAACAAACAGTTCGAGGAGATGGCTTACAAATATGTGCAGAACAATTACCCGACTTATTTCCGCTACTCCGAGAGGGATCTGCCCAATGAGGTGATCAAACCTAAATTCATCAAGAAGAATATTTATGAGGACTTGCCGATCAAGGTGGAGGCTGATGCCAATTTTGAGGACGTAGACGCTCCCGCCCGCTTTATCCCGGAGCGGAGATACTGGATATCGGCCTTCGAGAGCGCCGTCCAATTCTCCCAGAACTACGTTTCGGAGAACTGGTACAAGGGTGGAAGTAGCAACTTGAACCTGTTCACCAAGAACAATTTAAAATACGACTATAAGAAAGATAAGGTACAAGTAACGAACGAACTGGAATTCAAAGCCAGCGTATATACGGCACCGAAGGATACCTTAAGGAACTATAAGATCGGTGACGACGTATTCCGTATACACAGCAACGTCGGCTACCAAGCGTTCAACAAATGGTACTATACGTTCGACGCTGAGTTCAAGACCCAGTTCTTCACCAACTATCAAGAGAACGAGCACATCAAACAGGCCGCGTTCCTAGCCCCGTTCTCTATCAACTTCGGTCTCGGTATGAAATACGAGCTGGAAAAACAATTTACCGACAAGCATAAGAAGATTAAATTCAGCACCAACTTGGCGCCGATCTCCTATACATATATGTATACGACACAAGAGATCGATTATAGCCGTCACGGTTTCAAGAAAAACGAGGAAACCGGTGAGTTCAATAACAAGCTAAGCCAAATAGGTTCCACGATCCGTGCAGACCTCGCCTTCGATTTCAACCGTAACGTAAGCTGGCAATCCCGTCTTTATTTCTTTACCACTTATGGCGATCATACCATCGGGGAGTTCGAGAATACCTTGGTTCTGGCCATCAGCCGCTTTTTCTCCACACGTATCTATTTTCACCTTAGATACGACGATGGAGTGGAAAAAACAGAGGATAACAAGAGTTATTTCCAGCTTAATGAGTTGTTAAGTTTCGGTTTTAATTACAAATGGTAAGCTAGGATTTAAGATTTCGAATAATAAACTTTGTTAATCGTGACATAGTTTCTAAATTATACTTACTTTTGCCTTGATTTTGCAATGTCGAGATTACAAATATGAGCGAAAGTATAAATCATACAGGATTTGTAGAGAAGATTGATGGCGACACCGTCTTCGTCCGCATTACCCAACAATCCGCATGCTCGGGATGCCACGCACAGTCTATGTGCTCGGCTTCCGAGAAAAAGGATAAGATCATTGAGGTACCCGATCGGTCGGGACGGTTTCGCGTTAACGAGGAAGTGATGATATGCGGACAAAATTCCATGGGGCTTCAGGCCGTATTGTTGGCATTTGTCATTCCTTTGGTGATAGTCGTAGGGGCCATCGTGGTCGGTACGAATCTACAATGGGACGAGACCACGAGCGGGTTAACCGGTTTATCGCTTTTGCTGCCTTATTACTGTATACTATACTTAATGCGTGACAAACTAAAAAGACGATTTATATTTACTTTGAAAAAACTTAATTGATAATATATCATGATTTTAATTGCCGTTATTTCATTAGGAGCAATCGGGGCGGTCGGAGCGGTTTTCCTCTACGCTGCTTCCAAGAAATTTGAAGTCTATGAAGATCCTCGCATCGCTCAAGTACAGGAAGTCCTCCCCGGAGCGAACTGTGGAGGTTGCGGTTATCCGGGTTGCGCCGGATTTGCGGGTGCTTGCGTAAAAGCTGACTCATTAGACGGATTGCTCTGCCCCGTTGGTGGTGGCCCGGTCATGGCCAAGGTCGCTACGATACTGGGTAAAGAGGCGGGTACAGCCGAACCCATGGTAGCCGTTGTCCGTTGCAACGGAACTTGTCAGGCCCGCCCACGTACAAACTCTTATGATGGAACGAAAAGTTGCGCCATCGCCTCTACCCTTTACGGAGGCGAGACGAATTGTTCTTTCGGTTGCCTAGGTTATGGCGACTGCGTGAACGCCTGCGCTTTCGACGCGATCCACATCAACCCGGCTACGGGAATCGCCGAGGTGGACGAGGAAAAATGCACTTCCTGCGGCGCTTGCGTGAAGGCTTGCCCGAAGAGTATCATCGAGTTGAGAAAGAAAGGACCTAAATCACGCCGGATTTACGTGTCTTGCGTAAATAAAGATAAGGGAGCCGCCGCCCGCAAGGCTTGCGCCAACGCTTGTATCGGCTGTGGCAAATGCGCCAAGGAATGTCCGTTCGAGGCGATCACCGTAACAAACAACGTAGCTTATATCGATTATACGAAGTGCCGGATGTGCCGCAAATGCGTGGCTGTATGTCCGACAGGAGCTATTCATGAGCTGAATTTCCCTCCTCGCAAGGAAGCCGCTCCCGCTCCGAAAGCGGAGACCGTGAAACCGGCGCCGAAGGCAGAGGCTACCGTGAAACCGGAAGCCACACCGAAAGCTACAAGTGAAGAAAAAACAAATCTAAATTAAAATCTAATAGTATGCTAAGGACATTTCGAATCGGAGGTATACATCCCCCCGAGAATAAACTGTCTGCCGGTAAGAAAATTACGGCTCTCGCTACGCCTAAACAGGTGATTATCCCCCTCAGCCAGCATATCGGCGCCCCGGCGCAGGCCGTGGTGAAGAAAGGGGATCTGGTAAAGGTGGGTACATTGCTAGCCAAGGCGGGTGGTTTCGTATCAGCGAACATCCACTCTTCCGTATCCGGCAAAGTGAACAAGATAGATAACGCTCTCGACGCTAGCGGATACAAACGTCCCGCTATATATATAGATGTGGAAGGTGATGAATGGGAAGAGACGATCGACCGCAGCGAGACCTTAGTGAAGGAGTGTGCGCTGTCTTCCAAGGAAATCGTGGATAAGATCGCCGCTTCCGGTATCGTCGGTCTGGGTGGAGCGACTTTCCCTACGCAGGTGAAATTGATGCCGCCTCCCGGAAACAAGGCAGAGATCGTAATCATCAACGCCGTGGAGTGTGAGCCTTATCTTACTTCCGACCATTCGTTGATGCTGGAGAAAGGCGAGCAAATCCTAGTCGGTGTCACGATCCTAATGAAAGCGGTCAACGTGAACAAGGCCGTGATCGGTATCGAGAATAACAAGCCGGACGCTATCGCCCATCTGCAAAAGTTGGCGGTAAATTATAAAGGTATAGAGATCATGCCGCTTAAGGTACAATATCCGCAAGGAGGCGAGAAACAATTGATCGACGCCGTTATTCGCCGTCAGGTAAAAAGTGGTGCGCTTCCTATCTCGGCGGGTGCCGTGGTACAGAACGTAGGAACTGCTTATGCCGTTTACGAGGCGGTACAAAAGAATAAACCGTTGTTCGAGCGTGTGGTGACGATCACGGGTAAGGCGGTAGCTAATCCTTCCAATTTCTTGGTTCGTATGGGAACCCCGATCAGTTGCTTGATCGAGGCCGCAGGTGGCCTGCCCGAGAATACGGGTAAGATTATCGGTGGCGGACCGATGATGGGTAAAGCGTTGATCAGCGCCGAGGTGCCGGTTTGCAAAGGAAGCTCCGGCGTTTTATTACTGACGAAAGAGGAGTCTGTCCGCAAGCCGATCCGGGATTGCATCCGTTGCGCCAAATGCGTAGGTGTCTGCCCGATGGGATTAAACCCTACCCTATTGATGAACGCCACGGAATTCCAGAATTGGGAATTGGCGGAGAAGAACTATATCACCGACTGTATCGAGTGCGGGTCGTGTAGTTATACCTGTCCGGCCAACCGTCCGTTGCTGGATCAGATCCGGTTGGGTAAAGGAAAAGTTATGGGTATTATCCGGTCTAGAAAGTCATAAAACAAGAGCAACATGGAAAATAATTTATACGTATCGCCCTCGCCCCACATCCATGGTGGCGACAGCATAAGCAAAAATATGTATGGTGTACTGATTGCCCTTATCCCGGCTTTCTTGGTATCCCTTTATTTCTTCGGTCTGGGAGCGTTGATCGTTACGGTCGTATCGGTTCTGGCCTGTATGATATTCGAGTATTTGATCCAGCGATTCCTGATGAAAAAGGAACCGACCCTTTGCGATGGCTCCGCTATCCTGACGGGTGTATTGCTGGCCTTCAACCTACCTTCCAACCTTCCGGTCTGGATCATTATTATCGGAGCGTTGGCAGCGATCGGCATCGGCAAGATGTCTTTCGGTGGATTAGGTAATAATATTTTCAATCCGGCGTTAGTCGGACGTGTATTCTTATTGATCTCCTTCCCGGCACAGATGACGACTTGGCCGGTGGTAGATGCCTTGAACGTTTTCCCGATGACTTATACGGATGCCCAGACCGGCGCAACGGTATTGTCGTTGATGAACGAAGGCGTGACCGAGCTTCCGTCTTACGGGAACATGCTTGTAGGAGCTATGGGAGGTAGTCTCGGTGAAGTGAGCGCCGTGGCCTTGATCCTCGGTCTTTTATTCATGCTATGGAAAAAGATCATCACTTGGCAGATCCCGGTATCCATCTTGGCTACCGTATTCGTATTCACGGGCATCATGCACTTGGTGAATCCGGTACAATACGCCAGCCCGTTTGTTCACTTATTATCCGGCGGTTTGTTATTAGGCTCCATCTTTATGGCGACCGACTACGTAACCTCACCGATGAGCAAGAACGGAATGCTTGTCTACGGCGTGGGAATCGGAATCCTTACCACGGTGATCCGTTTGTTCGGGTCTTACCCGGAAGGTATGTCGTTCGCTATCCTGATCATGAACGCATTTACTCCGCTAATCAACAGCTATATCAAACCTAAACATTTCGGAGGAAAGTAAGCATGGCAAAATTAAAATCAACATTACCCAATATGCTCCTTTCACTAACAGGCATTTGCTTGGTAGCAGGGGCGATCCTAGCCGGAGTGAACCAGTTTACCGCCGGCCCTATAGCGGTAGCTAAAGCGACCGCCTTGGAGGAAGCGATTAAAGCCGTTGCTCCCGAGTTCGACAACAAACCGACTGAGGACGTCTATATGGCCGTCTCCTCCGATGGTGATTCCCTCAAGATTTATCCTGCCAAGAAAGGCGGACAAGTCGTTGGCGGAGCCGTAGAGAGTAATACGAAAAAAGGCTTTAGCGGTGAGATACGGGTTATCGTAGGTTTCGATATGGATGGCAAGATCTTGAACTATTCCGTATTGCAACACGCCGAGACTCCGGGTTTGGGAGCCAAGATGCAAGAATGGTTCCGTGCGGACAAGAACAAGCAAAGTGTCTTGGGACGTACGATTCCGGACGGAGGCTTAAAAGTAACAAAAGATGGTGGCGACGTGGACGCTATCACGGCAGCGACCATCTCCAGCCGTGCGTTCCTCGATGCCGTGAACCGTGCGTATAGCGCATTCGCAGGCGTAGACGGATTAACGGGTGCCACTTCAACTGATAACAAATAAAAAGGGAGGACAGAGCAATGAGTAATCTAAAAATATTGATGAATGGTATCATCACGGAGAACCCGACATTTGTATTACTGTTAGGTATGTGTCCTACCTTGGGAACGACCTCTTCGGCCATCAACGGCATGAGTATGGGATTGGCTACGATGTTCGTATTGATTTGCTCGAATATCGTGATCTCCGCCTTGAAAAACGTAATCCCCGACTTGGTGCGTATCCCGGGATATATCGTTGTGATCGCGACGTTCGTGACCGTAGTGCAGATGTGCATGGAAGCATTCGTTCCGGCTTTATACGCTAGCTTAGGATTATTTATCCCGTTGATCGTGGTAAACTGTATCGTACTAGGACGTGCCGAGGCTTTCGCTGCGAAGAACGGCGTAATCCCATCCGCTTTCGACGGAATCGGTATCGGACTGGGCTTCACGATGGCTCTTACACTGCTGGGCGCTTGCCGTGAGTTCTTGGGAACCGGTAAGTTATTCAACGTAACCTTGATGCCCGAGGAATACGGTTCGTTGATCTTCGTATTGGCTCCGGGAGCGTTTATCGCCTTGGGTTATCTGGTAGCAATAGTAAACAAACTGCGTAAAGCATAATAAACGGATCATATGGAATATATATTGATATTTATCGCCGCCGTATTCGTTAATAACGTTGTACTGGCACAGTTCTTGGGAATTTGTCCGTTCTTGGGGGTATCTAAGAAAGTGGAGACTGCCGCAGGCATGGGAGCCGCCGTTACGTTCGTGCTTACGATCGCCACGATTGTTACATTCCTCGTGCAAAAATACATATTGGACGCTTTCGGATTAGGGTTCATGCAGACGATCAGTTTTATCCTGATTATCGCCGCCTTGGTACAGATGGTGGAAATCATATTGAAGAAGGTCTCTCCCGCCCTTTATCAAGCGTTGGGTGTATTCCTTCCGTTGATCACCACGAACTGCTGTATCTTGGGTGTGGCTATCCTTGTAATCCAAAAAGAGTATAATTTATTAGAATCTGTGGTATATGCTATCTCGACCGCTATTGGATTTGCGCTAGCTTTGATTATCTTCGCGGGTATTCGGGAGCAACTAGCCATGACGCATGTTCCGGAAGGCATGAAAGGCACTCCTATCGCCTTGATAACGGCCGGTTTGCTAGCTATGGCTTTTATGGGATTCTCGGGTATCGTATAACAAACTTATCTAAATGAACACTAGAATGAAAAAGAAGATTTTAGTAGCGGGCGGAACCGGTTATATCGGCTCACACACCACAGTAGAATTGCAGAACGCCGGATATGAGGTAGTCATTATCGACGATTTGTCAAACTCGAATATCGAGGTGCTCGATGGTATCGAGAAAATCACGGGCATCCGTCCGGAGTTTATCCAATTGGATCTAAAGGATAAGGAAGGTACTCGCAAGGCATTGGAAGCTCATCCGGGCATCAAAGGCATTATCTTGTTCGCCGCTAGCAAGGCGGTAGGAGAATCCGTACAGCAGCCTTTGAAGTATTATCGCAATAATATTGTCACTTTGGTGAACTTGTTGGAGATGATGCCTGAATTCAATATCGAAGGTATCGTATTCTCTTCCTCTTGTACGGTATACGGACAACCGGACCCGGAGAACTTGCCGGTAACCGAGAATGCCCCGATCAAACCCGCTATGTCTCCTTATGGAAACACGAAGCAGATCAACGAGGAGATTATCCGGGATACGATCCACGCAGGAGCGCCTTTCAAGAGCATCATCTTGCGCTACTTCAACCCGATAGGCGCTCACCCAAGCGCAGAGATCGGCGAGTTGCCAAATGGTGTTCCCCAGAACTTGATCCCGTACTTGACACAGACGGCTATGGGTATCCGCAAGGAACTAAGCGTATTTGGCGATGATTATGATACAGCAGACGGTTCTTGCATCCGTGACTATATCAATGTCGTAGACTTGGCGAAAGCACATGTAATCGCTATGGACCGTATGCTTGAGAATAAGTCTGATGAGCATATCGAGATATTCAACCTAGGTACCGGCAATGGTGTTTCTGTCCTTGAACTGATCAATACCTTCGAGCAGACAACAGGCGTTAAGGTTCCGCACAAGATCGTGGGCCGTCGTGAAGGTGATATCGAGAAGGTATGGGCCAATCCGGAGCACGCGAATAAGGTATTAGGCTGGACCGCCAAGGAGACTTTAGCCGACACCCTGCAATCCGCATGGAACTGGCAGAAACGTTTGAGAGAACGTGGCATCCAGTAAATAACACAAAAAAAGAGGCCGTATCTGATAGCGCTTAGCTAAGATACGGCCTTTTTTATATCCTTATATCTACAAGTACTTCTCTAAGATCTCAAGAACCTTCCCGAAATCGATCGGCTTAGCGATATGCTCATTCATTCCGGATTCTTTACACAACTTGATGTCTTCCGCAAATGCGTTCGCAGACATGGCTATTATCGGCATGGACTTGATATCCGGACGTTCTAATGCCCGAATATGGCGAGTAGAGTCGTACCCGTTCATGACCGGCATCTGGATATCCATAAATACCAAGTCATAATATCCCGGACTAGAGTTTTTTACCATATTCACCGCGACAAGGCCATTTTCCGCCTCCTCTACCACCGCACCGGTCTCTTCTAGCAACACAGTCGCTATTTCCCTATTCAAGCTATTATCTTCCACCAGCAAGATCCGCTTACCCTCAAAGTTACCGAAAGGATATTGAGGCTTCTCCGTCTCTTCCTCTTTTTTCTCTTGCTTGATAGCGAAACTTTTCATCAAATAAAATAACTTGGATTTCATCAACGGCTTACTTATGAATCCATCGACACCGGCTCGTTGGGCTATTTCCTCAAAATGCGGACAATCATAAGCGGAAAGAATAATGATCGGAATATCCCGGCCAACGACTTTTCGGATACGGGTAGCGGTCTCGATCCCATCCATTCCCGGCATTTTCAGATCAAGGATAACGGCAAAATAGTCATCATTAAGATGATGTGCCCTCTCTACTTTCCCGATAGCCTCCTCACCAGAAATGGCATACTCGCCTTTCATACCGATCTCGTTAATCCTCATACATGCGTTCTCGCAACACACGATATCATCGTCTACCACGAGAACCGGTAAATCCCTTAAATGATCATCCTCAAAACACCCTTGATCCTGCAATTTCAACTGCATCGTAAATGTAAAAACGGAACCTTTGCCATATTCACTCTCCACCAGAATCTCACCATTCATCATATGAGCGATATTACGGCTTATCGCCATGCCTAAGCCGGTTCCTTGTATATTCCGCAGGGTTGCGTCTTCCGCACGTTCAAATGGCTCGAAAACCTTGTGTAAGAAATCCGGCTTTATCCCGATACCATTGTCTATAACCGTAACCTCAAATAAACCATAATCACCATTTTTAATTGGCTTTTCCCGTATCTCAAGTGTTATTTTCCCATAGTCCGGCGTATACTTTATGGCGTTCGACAGCAAATTCAACAATACTTGCTGAATCCGTTGCACATCGCCAATCAGCTTTTCATGTTTGACTTGAAACAAGTGAACCCGGAAATCCTGAAACTTCTGACTGACCGAAGTCTGAACCATAGTAATTACGCTTTGCAATAACTCGCCCATATCGAACTCCTCGTCTGTCAGCAAAATATGTCCGCTCTCTACCTTAGACATATCCAAGACCTCATTGATCAAGTTCAATAACAATTTGGAAGAAACCATAATTTTCTTCAAGCAATCCACTATACGCTCCCGATCGTCGATATGCATACTGGCGATAGTGGTCATACCGATAATGGCATTCATCGGAGTACGTATATCATGGCTCATACGGGATAAGAAATCCGATTTAGCCTGATTTGCCGATTTAGCCACTTGTAGGGCATCTTGAAGTAATTGCCTTTGCCGCTCTTCCTCACGAACCTCCATAATATCGGTCCGGGTCAAAAGAAGTATATTCCTCTCCTTATCGAAAAAGCTAAAACGCATCTTCTTATCCCTAAAAACGCCATTCTCCATCACCTGACAGAACAAGACATACTCACGGGAATTTCGTAAGACAGATAAGACATGATCTAGGGAAAGATTTCGGGTTAACTCATCTCGCTGATCCTCCGGCACATATTTGTGGTGGAACTCGGCTACCTCTTTTTCATAGTCATTACTCGCTATCGGGGGGACCGGCGTCCCACTTTCACGATTGGAAGTATACATGACATAGCTATTCGTGTTTGCCTCTATATAAACGACATAATCATACTCAGTCTGAACGGCAGCCTCTACGATCTGTGCCTTGCGGCAATGATTCACATAACGGCTGGAAAGAATGATACGATCCGGAATTCCACTCTTATCTTTCAAGATACGAATAAAAGCCTCATGCCACTCAAAACCAAACAAATCATTACAGAAACGCATGTCTAACTTCTTATTCGCTACGCCGCTAGCCGCCATTTGCCGCAATGAATTCAAGGATAAGATCTCCTCCCATTTCCCTAAATCCGCAGGATATACATATTCTTGAATGTAAGTCTGGCAAAGTTCTGTATAATCCAAACATTCTCCTTCCCTTTCGGGAGTCATCGAATCTTTGATTATCTCAACCTTTTCATTACCTAATGTGACGATCCAAAGCGTATCGACTAGCTCGTTTACACCACAGAGTAGTTCTTCCAAATTTAAAGTAGTATTTGTCATTTTCAATGATATAGATTTAATTAAGAGGAATAGAGATCCTATGATTTTGAGAGTATTTCATCAAGCCTCCCTCTCCAATCCTCTCCATTCAAAGGCTGATAGGTATGGAACCCTAGTTCCTGCCCCACTACGATATTATTCTTACCATCATCTACAAATAATGTTTCCTCTGGTTTGATTCCTGAATCCAAGACCATGCGATCAAAAATTTCACGATCCGGCTTCGTGACACCGATCTCATAAGAGAGATACAATTTATCGAAATAATCATTTAATGGACGGCCCGCCGGCGTAAACTCTTTTGTCTGTGCCCATTCAAGCTGTATGATCGGATTTGTATTGCTCAATAAATAGACTTGATATTTCTCACGGAGTTTTAATATGTAGTCCAATTTATATTGGGGAACGCCGCCAATGAAGCCAAACCAAGCCCAACAAATATCCTCATAAGAAAGGTCTTTACCCGTATACTTCCGTAAATAGCGACAAAACTCCTCTACTCCGATCTTTCCGGTCTCCAAATCTTGAAAAACCCCTTTTTGTTCGTAAGGATCTATCAATCCATCGGCATCTTTGACCCCAATCTCTATTAAACGGCGAACAGGTTCATCCCGGTCCAAATCTATGATAACGCCCCCCAGATCGAATACTATATTTTTTATTTTACCCATTGCGATACTATTTAAGTCCCAAAGATACAATTTATTCCGTATATCTAGGTTACAAGGATAAAAAAGGGTATAATCTTCAACGATTATACCCCAATCCAAAGCTATATTTATGTATATAAGACTTAATCCAATTTATGGATCACCAAACCAGAGCGAAGCTTCGGTTCGAACCACGTCGTCTTCGGCGGCATGATATTACCCGTATCGGCGATATCCATCAATTGCTTCATCGTAACGGGATACAAAGCCAAGGCAACCTTCATCTCACCGCTATCCACACGGCGTTTCAATTCACCCAGGCCACGGATACCTCCCACGAAATCGATTCGCTTGTCCGAACGTAAATCCTTAATGCCTAAAATCTCATCCAGAATCAAGTTCGAAGAGATCGTGACATCCAATACGCCTATCGGGTCATTATCATCGTACGTACCGGGCTTAGCGGTCAAAGAATACCATTTCCCTCCTAAATACAGGGAGAAATTGTGCAAGGCACCCGGTTTGTAAATAGCAGAGCCCTTCTCCTCTACCACGAAGTTTTTCGTTAATCTCTCAACGAATTGTTCCTCGGTCAAGCCGTTCAAGTCTTTTACCACACGGTTGTAATCGATAATGGTCAATTGGTTGGCCGGGAAGCAAACAGCCATGAAATAGTTATACTCCTCGTCTCCCTTATGATCCGGGTTTTGCTTGGCCTTCTCCGCTCCTACCAAAGCAGCAGCGGCGGAACGATGATGTCCGTCGGCAATATACAACGCAGGCATCTCCCCGAATAACTCCGTGATGCGGGCGATGTCCTTATCCTCATCGATAATCCAGAACGTATGGCCGAAACCGTCTAATTTCGCCACGAAATTATATTCGGGCTCACGAGCCGTATATTTCATAACGATAGCGTCTAACTCTGAGTTGTCGGGATAAGCGAAGAATACCGGCTCGATATTAGCGTTGTTGACACGTACGTGCTTCATGCGATCCTCCTCCTTGTCACGGCGGGTCAGCTCATGTTTCTTGATCGTGCCATTCATATAATCGGGAACATAAGCCCCGACTACCAACCCATATTGAGTCTTGCCATTCATGGTTTGGGCATAAACATAATAGCATTCTTTCTGATCCTGAACCAACCAACCTTTTTCCTGAAAATTATTGAAATTGGCGGCGGCCTTCAGGTAAACAGCCGGATCATGCTCATCCGTCCCTTCTGGGAAATCGATTTCCGGTTTAATGATATGGTAAAGGGATTTCTCGTTTCCTTCCGCTTCCGCACGAGCTTCTTGCGAGTTCAATACGTCATAGGGACGGGAAGCCACCTCCTCTATAAATTCTTTTGGCGGACGAACTCCCTTGAAAGGTTTTATTTTTGCCATGGTAATTAAATCTAATTGGTTTATGTATCAATGTAGAGACGGGGCGTGCCCCGTCTCTACAACCGGATATTCTTATTTATTAACCCGATACTTTTCATTGCCATTCACCAAGAAATCAACGATCTGCTTGGCGGCGGCGATACCAGCGTTGATATTAGCCTCGGCGGTCTGGGCACCCATCTTTTTCGGGGTGCTGAAATAACGACCGGCATATTTCTCGGCCAATTCCGCATGGATAGCGGGCATAATATCTGTCAAGTACTTGAAGTCCGGACGCTCTTCCAACATCTTAGCGAGTCCAGCCTCATCCATCACCTCCTTACGAGCCGTATTCACTACGATAGCTCCCTTCGGCATGGAATTCATCAACTCGAAATTGATAGAACCCTTCGTCTCGGCCGTAGCCGGAATATGCAAAGAGACGATTTGGCAAGCCTTAAACAAATCGGCTGTAGAAGCTACAGCCTTCACACCATCGGCCTCAATCACGGAAGCCGGACAGAACGCATCGTAAGCGTAAACCTCCATACCGAAGCCTTTAGCGATACGAGCCACGTTACGGCCCACGTTTCCATAAGCCAAGATACCCAATTTCTTTCCTTTCAACTCTGTTCCGGAAGTACCGTTATAGAAATTACGAACCCCGTACACCAACATACCGAATACCAATTCGGCGACAGCGTTAGAGTTTTGTCCCGGCGTATTCATCACGCATACCTTATGGGCAGTAGCCGCATCCAAGTCCACGTTATCATACCCCGCACCGGCACGAACCACGATCTTCAGGTTCTTAGCGGCATCCAATACCTCAGCGTCCACCTTATCGCTACGGATAATCACGGCATCGGCATCCTTAACCGCATCCAGCAATTGCGCCTTCTCTGTATATTTCTCCAAAAGAGCCAGTTCCATGCCAGCGCCTTCCACTACCTCCCGGATGCCTTTCACAGCGACAGCGGCGAAAGGTTTCTCTGTAGCAACTAATATCTTTGCCATGTCTGAATCCTCCTTAATTAATATTGTTTCTCGAACTCTTTCATGCAAGCTACCAAAGCCTCCACGCTGCTCTTCGGCATCGCGTTATAAAGAGAGGCACGGAAACCACCTACAGAACGGTGTCCCTTGATACCTACCATACCAGCAGCAGTAGCATATTTACTGAACTCGTCCTCCAACTCCTTATACTCATCATTCATCACGAAACAAACATTCATGATCGAACGATCTTCCTCCGCTACCGTACCACGGAACAACTTATTGCGATCGATCTCATCGTATAAGATCGCCGCGTTCTCAAGATCCTTCTTCTCCATAGCGGCGATACCACCTTGTTCCTTATACCATTTCAAGGTCTGTAAAGCCGCGTAAATAGGCAATACAGGAGGTGTATTGAACATGGAATCCTTTTTAATATGGGTAGCGTAGTTCAACATGGTCGGGATCGGACGGTCTACATGTCCTAAAGCGTCCACACGAACGATAGCCAAAGTCACGCCGGCAGGAGCCAAGTTCTTTTGAGCACCCGCATAGATAATATCATATTTGGAAATATCGATCGGACGAGAGAAAATATCGGAAGACATATCGCAAACCAAACGTTGCTTCACATCCGGATCCTTACGCATCTCTGTTCCGTAAATCGTATTATTAGAAGTAAAATGGAAATAATCCGAGTCATCAGCGATCGCATAACCCTTCGGGATGTAAGTATAGTTCTTGTCTTTGGAAGAAGCGACAACATCTACCTCCCCAAACAACTTAGCTTCCTTGATAGCGTTCGAAGCCCATGTGCCGGTATCCAAATAAGAGGCTTTCTTATTCAACAGATTGTAAGGAACCATACAGAACTGCATGCTGGCGCCACCGCCCATGAATACAACCTCATAGCCTGCCGGAACATCCAGTAATTCCTTGATCAACGCACGTGCCTCGTCGTTTACGGCTACAAACTCCTTACTTCTATGAGAGATCTCAAGAAGTGATAACCCCATACCCGCAAAATTTTCTACCGCAGCGGCTGTATTCTTAATTGTATACTCGCTCAAGATAGAAGGACCTGCATAAAAATTGTGCTTCTTCATACCAATGTCTTTTTAGAATGTTATTATAAATAAAGTAACTATTTTTTCAAAAACAGGCGGCTAATGTAACTATTTTTTCTCATTTGCCGACACTTTTCGAGCATTTTTTAATTTACAATCAGAATATGTCAATTAAAAACGATCTCCCCAAAGGCGCCTCATTTGCTCAATTAGTTTGTGCTCGGCCGGATTTTCCTGTCCTTTCCACAAACGTTCGCCCAAAATTTCCTTCGGAAGATACTCCTGCTTTACAAAATGATTTTCGTAGTCGTGCGCATATTTATATTCCTTGCCATACTCCAATTCAGCCATTAATTTGGTAGGCGCGTTGCGTAGATGAAGCGGTACGGGTAAATTCCCAGTCCGGTTAACAAGTGCCAAAGCGTCGTTGATCGCCATATAGGCCGAATTACTTTTCGGGCTGCAAGCCAGATAAACGGTCGTCTCGGCCAGGATGATCCGGCCCTCCGGCCAGCCGATCTTCTTCAAGGCATCGAAACATGCGTTCGCCAGCAAAAGCGCATTCGGATTCGCCAATCCGATATCCTCAGAAGCGGAGATCACCAACCGCCGTGCGATAAACTCAGGGTCTTCTCCCCCGGCCACCATACGGGCGAGCCAGTAAATGGCGCCATCGGGATCGCTACCCCGGATCGACTTGATAAAAGCGGAGATTATATCGTAATGCATCTCCCCTCCCTTATCATACGCCGCAGGGTTCTCCTGCAACCTCTCCACTACCTTCTCATCCAGAATCTCAATATCGTCACTCTCCTCGGCAGACACCACCAGTTCCAGAATATTCAGCAACTTCCGGGCGTCTCCTCCCGAGTAACGTAACATGGCATCCGTTTCCGTCAGCCTTATGTTTTTATCCTTCAGAACGACATCCTCGGCGATCGCCTTATGCAATAGCGTAAGCAAGTCATTCTTGTCCAGCGATTTCAACACGTACACCTGACAACGGGATAACAAAGGACGGATTACCTCGAACGAGGGATTCTCCGTGGTTGCCCCAATCAGCGTCACCACGCCCGTCTCCACGGCGTTCAGCAATGAGTCTTGCTGCGACTTACTGAACCGGTGTATCTCATCAATAAACAATATCGGTGATACCGTATTGAAGAAGCGGTTGCTCTTGGCCTTCTCTATCACCTCCCGCACGTCCTTCACTCCCGAACTGATCGCGCTTAACGTATAAAAAGGCGCATCCAACTTATTCGCTATGATCTGCGCTAAGGTAGTCTTCCCTACTCCCGGCGGCCCCCACAATATAAAAGAGGGAACCCGTCCCGCATCAATCATCTTCCTCAACACGGCTCCCTGGCCTACCAGGTGCTTCTGTCCGATATAATCATCCAACGTCTTCGGACGTAATCTCTCTGCTAATGGTTGACTCATCATGGAAGCAAAAGTCGGACATTTTATTTACTTTTCAAAGGATAAGTCAAGAAATTTATCGTATAAAAAGAATGTTAAACAACAGGAAATAGTGACATAATGAAAGAGTAATCATCACAAACACACTTTTACCCATATAATATACTAACATTATGACAATAAAAATTTAACATTCCCTTAGTTCCCTATCCTTTTTATCCCATACTTTTAGCGATATCTTCTTAACACATTATACCTTCTTTCTTGAAGCATTAAATATCTATCAACTGGTGCATGATCGTCCAACAGTTGGTGCATGATCATGCAACGACTGTTAGATGATCATGCACCAATTGTTAGATGATCTATATTTCCATATAAAACCAATAAGCCTTCCAAGGAAATGGGATAAGGGAAGCTATCAAAACATGTAAGATATATAACAAAAAAAGATGCCCCTCCATAATCGGAGAGGCACCCTATACATTATATTATATATGTTAGATTAGCGAGTTCCGCCAGCCCACCATACAGGCTCTGAATATACGTATTGACCGTCGCCATAAGCGGCTTTTACTTCCGGATTTGATACCACGTCACTATTACCATAAGGCATACGAAGAGGGAATTTTTTCGTATTCGCCAATGTCACGAAATTCTCTCCTAATCCTTTCATTCTACGGATATCATTAAAAGTCTCGGTAGCCTCTCCCGATGCCCCCCACAAAGCCAGATATTTCTGGATCATGGTCTCTTTCAAAGGATTTACAGCAAACAGCGGTTTAACTTGGTTCTCGAAATATGTATTGGCCGTCTCCTCTGTCATTTTTTCTGAATTCACGACCATTTTGCTACCCATATAAGTGATAGCAGAAGAGACACTTCTTTCAGCATTTGCGATTCCGGCAGCTACCGCCTCTTTCAACGCTTTCTCGGCGTCAGACGTACGGTTTAAGCGACATAACGCCTCAGCTTGCAAGAATTTCAACTCATGATAACTCATCAACATCGTAGGAGCCGTGTTTGAATATACAAAGGCGGAAACACCATATTTCTGCATATTCTGCTCAGGAGTACCATTCGGGGCCGGAACTAAGTTCTTATCAGCAGAGCCTGTAACCTGTACGCGTTTCTTGTCAGCCGTAGTAGGAGAAAGCATCACTCTTTCCAATCGAGGATCTTTACGCTCAATCAACTTGTCCGTCAAGCTCTGGCTATTGGCAAAACCAGCGCGAGAATCGAAGTAACCAAAGAATGGGTTGATATTATTCGCATCATAGACAGCGTATGCAGCCTCGTCATCCGCAGAAGTAAAAGATTTTGATACATAGTCCAAAACCTTATTCAAGTCAGCTTGCTTATCCGTGGAACGATTGATCAGACGCATCGTATAACGAGCCTTCAAACCATAAGCGA
Organism: Parabacteroides sp. AF21-43; assembly: GCF_003635435.1. Classification (NCBI taxonomy): domain Bacteria; kingdom Pseudomonadati; phylum Bacteroidota; class Bacteroidia; order Bacteroidales; family Tannerellaceae; genus Parabacteroides; species Parabacteroides sp. AF21-43. The sequence continues at coordinate 52,938 of NZ_QTMG01000031.1, forward strand.
ATTTAATCCATTTCTCGGCATCTCCATTATACAAATAATCATACGTACCAACCGGTGAACGATCAGACTGATTCAAATCCTCGATCGCCTTGTCCAAGGAGGCCATTATAGAGACATAAATCTCCTCTTGCTTATCTATTTTAGGATTCATATTCACCGGTGAGCCATTCTCATCCAATAAAGAAGCTTCACTATAAGGTGTATCTCCAAATATATCCGCCAATAGAGCGCCATTGTAAGCTTCCATGACCTCAGCGATACCTCTCGTCACTAAATTTCCCTCATCACGCTTACCTTCTTGACATTGACCGATAATAACACGAGCGTTCTTCAAGCTTGTATAAACATTTCCCCACGTATTCTCAAACGTAGAAGAGGCAGAAGGCTCATTCAAACGAATTTCCGCGTTATATAACTGGTTTTCGATACCCACTTCATATTCCACGTAGGAAGATGAATAGGTATTGAAGTCTCCGCTAACGTTGGAAAATGCAGTAGAAGTAATCAAGTCGGCCAAGATAAATTTGCCATCCACGCTATTTGTATGGCTCGTATCTTGGTTAATCCGATCCATTACATCCTCGGAACATCCAGCCAATGCCAAGGATACGGCCGACATAACAGCCAACCCTTTAAATGATTTTATTATTGTATTCATATATATCTGTCTTCTTTATAAATTAGAAATTTACGTTGACACCAAAACCGTAGCTAGATGTACCCGGTAAGGAGAAACGCTCGAAAGCGCCAGCCATATTGTTATTTCCTTGAGTAGCCTCCGGATCGAAGCCTTTTATCTCAGACCATACAATGATATTACGGGCGAAAACATTCACGTTTACATTCAAGTTATCTTTCTTATATACAGGATATGACAATGAAAGTTCACGCAATTTCAAGAACGAGTTGTCATAGACATAGGCTTCGTCAATGCCCCTCACGCTTTTGAAATACTCCTCTGCATCTGATCCTTTCACTCCACCCGTATAGGGAACATAGATAGGTTTACCATCCGCATCTACGCCCTTCTGTTCAACAGCAGCATAGTCAAAATGATATTTATCACTCTTACGAACCTCTCCAGATAACTTACTTGTACCGTAGAAGTTCGTCTCACCAGCCGTACCACTATACATTTGTCCACCTTGCTTCCAGTCAAATACAGCAGCCAAACGGAATTTATACAACTCGATATTCGTATTGAAACCCAAACGGAAATCAGGAGAAACCTTACCGATTACTTGGGTCTCACCAGCCTCTGGTATACCTTTTTCGTTTACTACAATTCGTCCTTCGCCATCACGTTTGTAACCAACACCATAGATTACCGGGAATTTATCGCCGATACCTGCACGTACTTGAGGAGTCACGAAACCACCCAACATAATGCTCTCTACGCCCGGAGCCAACTCGTCTACATAATTGTCGATCTTTGAGAAGTTAAAAGCGAAGTCCAGCTTGAAATTCTTCGTATCAACCGGAGAGATACCTAATGTAATCTCATGTACGTTTGAGTGCATCTTTCCACCATTCATCATCATACTGGAAGCACCTGTGGAACCAGCCAAAGGCACCTCGAAGATTTGGTCTTTCACGTTCTGACGAGAATACGTATAATTCAATGAAACTAAACCGTTCAAGAAAGTCAAGTCAGCACCAAGCTCATAAGACTTCGTGTTCTGAGGCTTCAAGTTCGGATCATAAACCACGAAATAAGGAATATACGCCATATTTCCATTAATCGGATACATAATAGGTGTTCCCTGGAAGAAACCACCACCATAACTTGGCGTATAATAATAAGACGGCACATATTCTCCTGCCATACCTACCTCTGCGTAAGAGCCACGGATCTTACCAAATGTCAAGATATCATTCTTCAAGGCTTCCACTTCCGTGAATACCCATCCAAGGGATACGGAAGGATAAAAGAACGAACGGTTATCTCTCGGCATAGAAGACACGATATCGTTACGTCCCGTAACATTCAAATAAAGCATATTCTTCCAAGCCAAAGATAAGCTAGCGAAGTTACCTACCGTACGTTTTCTCTTATACTCATGAGAGCTGTTAAATACAGAAGCGTTGTTCAAATGGTTCCAGCCCGGGAAGTTGAAGCTATATCCCACGGCTTGAGTATTACTGATTCGCTTATCTACAAGCTCATTACCCAACAAAGCATCGAATACGAAGTCCTCATTGATATTCCAGTTATACGTAAACGTCAACAATGAGTTCATCTCATTTACCGTAAAACCGTATTCGCTAGCATAACCATTCGCATAACCAGTTGTACCGTAGCCGTAAATATCAGAGTAATTGGTCGTATAAGCGTCATCACCAATTTGGTATTTCACATCCAATTTATGATTGTCCGTACCAAATTTAGTAGAATACTTCAAGAACGCATTCCCGAAGAAACGTTGAGATCTCTCCGTAAAGCTATTATTGTCGCACGCCCAGTTTCCATCATCGATCCAGTTCTCACGGAACGTATTCTGAGTATAAGGATCACCTTCGATATGGGAAGGTATGCCCGCCATAGTATAACTGATAGGAGCCGTATAAACCGTAGCGGTAACACCGTCATTAGCGGTTCCTTGCTTCTTGATCTTTGATGTCACGAAGTTTCCGTTAAAACCAGTCGTCCAGTTATCATGCAATTGTGCCTCACCCGACAGCTTCACGTTATAACGATCCATTCCCGTAGAACGAACGATACCATCAGAAGTCGTATTACCCAAAGAGAATGAATAGTTTCCTTTATCGAAAGACTGAGCTACATTCACGGAGTTACTCCAAGTAACGCCAGTCTGGAAGAAATCTTTCGCATTATTATAAGCTTGGGGAGTAGCCCATGGATCCAATCCTGCCGCAGCACGCTGAGGCACATAGTATTGTCCATTATGCAATCCACCTTTCGTATATTCATTTTGTACATTACCGCCATATACAGGATCATTCGCCAAGTCAGAGATAGACGGTCCCCAGCTAAATCCCGAATATGGGTTATAAGCACCTTCATTACCTTGTCCATATTCAGTTTGTAACTCAGGTAATGTAGAAACCTTATCAAACGCAAGATTCGTGTTGAATGAGATCTGAGGTTTTCCTTTACGAGCACCTTTTCCGCTCTTTGTAGTAATAACGATCACACCATTAGAAGCACGCATACCATACAACGCAGAAGCAGCTTGTCCTTTCAAGATGTTGATACTCTCGATATCGTTCGGATCTAAGTCTACGGCACGGTTCGCATAGTCAGCTCCACTAACACTACCATTATTCATCGTATCCGTATTAACATCCGCCGTAGAAGCGATCGGCATACCATCGATCACATACAAAGGAGAGTTATCCCCTGTAAATGAACGGGCTCCACGGATCATGATCTTGGAAGATGCGCCTGGCATACCCGATGAGGAAGCGATATCGATACCGGATACTTTACCTTGCAAAGCCCCAGACAAACTAGTGTTAGCACCTTGTGTTAACTCATCCGATTTTACATCTTGCACGGCATAACCTAAAGCTTTCTTTTCCTTTGAGATACCCATAGCCGTAACCACGACCTCATCCAAGTTTTGGGTATCAGACATCAATGTTACATTTACATTGGGAGACACAACTACCTCCTTGGATTTCATACCGATGTATGAAATAACTAATTGCTTACCATCACTAGGAACATCCAAAGTAAAATTACCGTCAAAATCCGTAACTGTTCCCACAGTCGTTCCTTTTACGATAATGGACGCACCGATCACCGGCTCACCATCTTCTCCGACTACCTTACCGGTAACCTTCGAGGTCTGTGCCGAAACTACTCCTACGCTCATCGCAAGAAATAGTAGCACAGAAGTCAACTTTTTCTTCATAGACACATTCTTTTTATTTAAACTAAACTAGAAATTCAATTAAGCTTTCGTGGACTATAGTTCATACAGAACTACCAATTTTCAATTTTTTATTTAGTGTAGTCATATGAAAAAAAAATTATCATATAAGTTTAGGTCTGTTAAAATTCTGTAATAAATATATTGGATTTGAGAGATATTGTTTATCAGCCATATTGGGAGGATAAGAAAAGCCAGCCGTTTTTCACAAATATCTACATAAAATAAAGTTGTAAATATTTTTAGTGATAAGCTATATGCTATAAAATATCCAGAATAAGTTGATATCAAGTCCAATATCATGCCTATAAAGAGTAAGCTCACTATTTGTTACGATAAAATTAAGATAAAAATAATTTTTTTATTTGTCAAAAAGAAACTATCGGCAGCGATAACTCATTGATTTGTGATACGATCATGTCACCTGAGTCGATTTAGACAGTGGTTATATTGCAAATTGACAGATTTAACAATTAAGAAAACAAAGGAAATATATCACAATAATAATAATTTGTTGTTTTTTTCAGGTATAATTTATAGTTTTGCAACCGTTTTTCATTTAATAGGTATGTCGTAAAACATAAAATGGAGTAGTTCTGTATGAACTTAGTTAATCAACCATTAAAATGCAGAGAAAACATTTTTAAGTATATAGTTTCTGATTATCCGTTTATGCACCTGTTATATTCGCAATTACTAGTCTGTCAAAGAGTTTGTCTCCAAAATACCGTCTGTTTAATTTGTAAATAAACTCGTTGAGATACAACTGTAAGTATTTCCTTTTGATTTTATGGTAGTTGCCCAGCAATGTCCGTTTTGCATTACTGATTGCGATATGCACCCATTTGAGTGTTTCCTTGGTGGTTTTGGCGTCTGATTTCTCGGTGACGTGCAATTCCACCAGATCGGAGATGTCAACGTAAGAAGTGCTTTTGTCCGAAAATACGATGGCATCATCCTCCATGCAGTCCCTGACCACGCCGTTGATTCCTTCACTTTGATGGCTATCCAGTACCCTGGCCTTGAAATAACGCACATGCTTCTCCTTTTTGCCCGTTTCGATATCTTCCAACGGGGTGCTTTCGGCCATCACCGCAACGTTCTGCTTTCCCTCGGCTCCCCGGCCACGTGTACCCTTGCCTCGCTCGATTTCCTTACTGGCCACCGAAAAGTAACCCTCATCCAGTTCTATCATCCCTTCCAGTGTATACCTTGCATCCCGGTTGCCCATCGCCCTGCGGAGTTTGTGTACCATCGCCCATACCGGTTCGTAACGCTTCAATCCTAATTGCTTCTGGAGTTCGTTGGTGGAGAATCCCTTTTTTGTGCAACTCATCAGGAACATCGTTTTGTACCACACCAGAAACGGCAGCTTGGAGCTCTCCATGATCGTACCGCTGCGCAACGAGGTGCGGAAACGGCAACCTTTGCATTCATAACTCCATTTACCCTGTAACCAATAATGGGAAGTGCCCCCGCATCGCTTGCAGACAACCCCTTCCTTATCACGCTGCTCCTTGAAATGCAAACGACAATCTTCCTCCGAACCGAAATGAGCCGTAAAACTGAATATGTTCATAATCCCTGCTTTTTGAGCGCTAATATACTAAAAATATTAGGTGTGTTTGCGGAGAATCAGAATATAGTTAATAAATAAGTGTGTTTATGAAGAAAAAGTTGACTTCTGTGATACTATTTCTTGCATTGAGTGCAGGTGTGGTTTCAGCACAGACCTCGAAGGTTACCGGTAAGGTAATTGGGGAAGATGGAGAGCCGGTGATCGGTGCCTCTATTATCGTAAAAGGGACAACCGTGGGAACAGTCACGGATTTTGATGGAAACTTTGAACTAGAAGTACCTGCGAATGGTAAACAATTGGTTATTTCATACATCGGTATGAAATCTCAAGAAGTTGCGGCCACTTCTAATGTAAATGTAAAACTATTAGCCGATACCCAGAACTTGGATGAGGTCGTGGTTACGGCTATGGGTATCTCAAAGGAAAAGAAAGCTTTAGGTTATGCGGTTCAAGATGTGAAAGCGGATGAGCTGACGAAAGGAGCTAATACTAGTTTGTCTGGCGCATTACAAGGTAAGGTTTCTGGAGTGGAGATCTCTCCTTCTTCCGGTATGCCGGGTGCCTCTTCTAAGATCACAATTCGTGGTTCCAGATCTTTTACAGGGGATAATACTCCTTTGTATGTGATTGACGGTATGCCTGTCGCTTCAACGGCTGATGTGGACACCGGTAGTTCTGTTTCCGGTACGGACTTTGCATCTCGTGCGGTGGATATCGACCCAAACGATATTGAAAGCATTAATATATTAAAGGGACAGGCCGCATCTGCCTTGTATGGTATGCGTGCAACAAATGGAGTAATTGTCATTACGACCAAAAGTGGAAAGGGAGCCAGTAAAGGTAAACCTCAGGTCGCTTTTAATACCAGCTTATCTTTTGATAAGGTTTCAACGATGCCTGAATACCAAAAAGTGTATGCGCAAGGTACAAATGGCAAGTATAGCCCGTATGCTTCAACTTCTTGGGGACCACTAATCAGCGAATTGCCTAACGATCCGACTTATGGAGGAAATACGGATAATGAGTTTACCAAGCAATATGGTAAACATGAAGGTATGTATTATGTACCTCAGCGGGCCGCTGCGGGATTAGACCCTTGGGCTCAACCACAAGCTTACGACAATATCAAGGATTTCTTCAACGTGGGTACGACATGGAGTAACTCCGTGAATGTAGCTCAAGCTTTTGATAAAGGTAACTATTCCTTCTCGATCGGTAATACTACGCAAGATGGTATTATTCCAAATACAGGCATGGACCGATACAACGCAAAAATGAGTGCCGAAGCTCAATTACACAAGAACTGGTCTACTGGATTTACCGGTACCTATGTAAATTCGAAGATCAGCAAGCAGTCTAGTGCCAATAATGGAATCTTAGCTACTGTTTACGGAGCTCCTTCTAGCTACGATTTAGCCGGTATCCCAAGTCATGTTGAGGGTGACCCGTATACACAAAATACATTCCGTAGCACATCAGGTTTTGACGGAGCTTATTGGGCGGTAGATAACAACGAGTTCTTGGAACGTTCACAACGTTTCTTTGGAAATACTTATTTGAAATATTCTACGAAGTTCAATACCGATAATCACAAATTGGATGTCAAGTATCAGTTGGGTGTGGACTCTTATACGACTAATTATACGGATTCTTGGGGTTATGGACATGCAAATGGTTATGGAGAGATTGATCACTATGGATATTCAATCACGGAGTTGAACTCTTTGTTGACCGCTGCATATACTTGGAATATCAATGAAGATTGGTTGTTCGATGCCCTTGTTGGTAATGAATTGGTAGAGAATCAGCGGAAATTTTACGAGTCTTATGGAGCGAACTATAACTTCCCGGGTTGGAATCATATAGATAATGCTACAACTATGGTAGCATCCGAGTCATTACGCCGGAAACGCACAGTTGGTAACTTTGCTAGCATTTCATTGTCTTACGCTAACATGGTTTACTTCAACGCAACTGTTCGTAACGATATCGTATCTAATATGCCTCGTAACAACCGCTCATTCACTTATCCATCTGTTTCCTTGGGCTGGATTTTCACAGAATTAGAACCATTGAAGAATAATGTCTTGACTTATGGTAAATTACGTGCTTCTTACGCCGAAGTAGGACAGGCTGGAGATTATTATGATTCTTATTATACTACACCTGTTTACGGTGGTGGTTTTTATGGTTCTACTCCTATACAATATCCTATGAGTGGAATTACGGCGTTCACTCCATATGCTCGTGTGTATGATCCGAATTTGAAACCTCAGAACACGAAGTCTTATGAGTTAGGTGTGGATTTGACCTTCTTGAATGGTCTGTTCTCATTGAACTATACCTTCTCTCGGCAGAATGTGAAAGATCAGATATTTGAGGTTCCTTTGGCTGGTTCTACAGGCTCTGCAGAATTAGTAACCAATGGTGGCGCTATCCATACGAACGCTCATGAGATTACGTTGGGAATCAATCCGATCAATACGAAGAATTTTAAATGGGATATGGCATTTAACTTCTCTAAGATCGATAACTACGTAGATGAGCTGGCTCCGGGTGTAGAGAGTATTTTCTTGGGAGGTTTCGTTGATCCGCAGGTACGTGCGAATATTGGCGATAAATTCCCTGTAATCTATGGTACGACTTTCTTGCGTAATGACAACGGTGACATTGTCGTAGACGAAGATGGCTTGCCTCAGATCGGTAGTGAGGGTGTGATCGGTAAGGTTTCCCCGGATTTCCTCTTGGGTTTCAATACTAATTTTGAGATCTACAAATTCCGTATCGGTGCTACGTTCGATTGGAAATGTGGTGGACAGATGTATAGCGGTACATTGAACACGTTGAACTATTATGGTACAAGTATGGAGTCTGTTGAAAGTCGTACGGCCGAGACTTTCCGTTTTAGTCATCCGGCTGTAAAGCAGTTGGAAGATGGTTCCTATGTAGCTAATGACATAGATATCAAAGGCGAAGACGCTTTATCATATTATGACCGCATGACGCTTATTTCCGAAGCTGGTATCTATGACAGTGGTTTCTTGAAACTACGTGAGTTGTCCGTTAGTTATCCGATATGGGATAAGAATGGAATCAACGTGAACTTAAATGTTTTTGCCAGAAATATCATTCTTTGGTCTGAGTTGAAAGGTTTGGATCCTGAGGCTTCTCAAGGTAATAATAATATGGGCGGTGGCTTCGAGCGCTTTTCTATGCCGGGTGCTTCGAGCTATGGCTTCGGTTTAAATGTGAAATTCTAATAAAGGAAACAAAAGATGAAACTTCAAAATATCTCAAAAAAATTATTGACGGGAGTTGTTTTCACCGCAGCCTTGGTCTCTTGCTCTGAGGATAAGATGGATGAGATCAACAAAGATCATAATCATACCACAGCAGTTCCCGCAAAGATGATCCTTACGGATGTCATGACTTCGACTGCGTTTAGCGTGGTTAGCGGCGATTTCAATTTATATGGTGGTATGTATGTGGAACATGAGACAGGTTCGCATAATCAATTCTACTATGCGGAAACCCGTTCTTCTTGTACATCGGCTTCTACCTTTAATAACTCATGGGGGGGAACCTATTCGACACTGAAAGATGCTTTGACCTCAGTCAAAATCGCAGAAGAAGAGCAGAACTTCATAACAAAAGGCATTGCGGAACTTTTCGTAGCTTACAATTTGGCGATCTTGACAGATATGTATGGTGATACACCTTGGAAAGAGGCTTGTGACTATACAGTATCTATGACTCCCGCTATCGATAAACAAGAGGAGATTTATAAGGATATCATGGCCTATGTGGATGCCGCAATTGAAGATCTTCAGAAATCAGATCTGACGAGCCTGTCTAATCAAGATTTGATTTATAAAGGTGACGCTTCGGCTTGGCTAAAGACAGCTTATGGCTTGAAGGCTCGTTATACAATGCGCTTGATGGGACGTAGCGCTGATGTTAAGAGCGATATGGAAAAGGTGTTGGATTATGTTTCCAAGTCGTACACCTCGGCAGCCGAGCAATGTAGCTATGCTATGTATGGTGTGGGTGTTAATATCAACCCATTTTTCGGAGTATTCTATTCTCGTTTAGGTGAGGTAGCCAGCCGAAGTATGTTTGATAAATTGAATGAGCGTAATGATCCGCGTATCAGACGTTGCTATGTGGAGGCTAACAGCCAAACGATGATTGCTTCTAAGGATGATCCATTATTGAATCTTGCTCATAATGGTGATTTAGTGCAAAGTCAGTTAGAATATACTGTTTCCATGTTCTGTGCAGCTCAAACCGCTCCGACTCACATCTTAAGTTATCATGAGGTATTGTTCTTGAAGGCAGAGGCTTTGTGTCGTTTAAATCGTAAGGATGAGGCAAAAGCAGTGTTGAAAGAGGCTGTTGTCGCAGGTATGGCTAATATGGAGGTTAATATCAAGTCTGCCCTCGCTTCTGATTATTGGGGAGGTTTCTTGAATGTAACAAACGAGGTGACACCGGAGGAGGCCGCTTCTTACTTTGATGAGAATGTCGCTCCCTTATTCGATGCTAATCCTTTGAAAGAGACGATGATTCAGAAATATATTTCTTTCTGGAACGCAGATGGAGAGTCTACCGAGTGCTATAATGACGTACGTCGTTTGAAGAGCTTGGGTGAGGATATTTATGGCTTGCAAAATCCGGGTAAGTTCCCGTTAAGATGTCCGTATGGTAATGATGATACTACGACTAATCCTAATATACAAGCTGCTTATGGCGATGGTCAGTATGTGTTTACCGAAAACGTATGGTGGGCTGGCGGAACTCGCTAATCAATATATAAAAGCATAACGAGTGACAACATTCAAAAAAGGGGAAGAATATCTTAATGATATTTTTCTCCTTTCTTATAAATCCACACTCTAGCCGAACTTCAATCGTGTCTCAATCTTCTCAAGATCGCGGACAATCGTCATATCCATGATATTGCTATAGATCTCAGTAGTACGAACGCTTTTATGCCCTAACAACTTTTGTACCGTAGTTATATTTGCTCCATTATATAATAATAAGGTAGCATTCGTATGCCGAGCCGTATGAAAAGAGACCTTCTTATCAATACTTGCCAATTGGCTGATTCGGCGTAATTGCTTATTCACGTTTGAATTAGAGGATAAGGGAACACCAAACAGGGTTCTCGGCGCATTCTTATATCGCTCATAGATAGGTAAAGATTTACCCTCGAACAAGAGGAATAGCGGCAAACGGACACTCACGTCTGTCTTCACCGATGAATAAACCAGCCAAACCTTATCATCAATAATCAAAAAGTTCTCTTTCGTTATACTTACTATGTCTGAGAAACGTAATCCCGTGTAGCAACTAAATAAAAACATATCCAGACACCGGCGCAATGTACGCTGCCCGTCCAGCTTTAAGTTTTCCAAACGGCCTAACTCCTCAGGCGTTAAATGAGTACGCTTACTCTCTTGATATTTAATCTTATATTTTCGAAATGGATATTTGTGCAACTCGAACAACTCCTTATTAATCGCCAAGTTGATATATCGTTTCAAATGCTTCATATGTTTAGCGATCGTATTTCGATGATACTCCTGCTTCAATAAGAAATATTCAAAATCGCATAAGAAATTGAAATTAATATCCTTAAACAGAACGTCCTTTTTATATAAGGATAGAACATGCAAAGTGGACAAATGGTTTTTTAATGTCGATTCTTTCAAATTACTATGTAAAATCTCCTCACGCATGAAAACAAGAAAAGAGGAAGACGTAGATGTCGAAGAAGCCTCCTCACGCAGATCCTTCAACGAAAAACCGTTATTCGCTTGTCTCTTCTCCAGCTCATCTCTCTCCAACTCCATAACATAGTTCTGAAGATACAGGTTTAACGCATCCATATTCGGATGATTCTTTATGGAACGTCTCTTGTTGTCCCATTGACAAGGTTTCACATAAACCTTCGTTGAAAAATACCTCTTTTGCCTATTCAAATAGGCCTCTACTTGAATCAAAGCTTTTCCTTCCGCATTCAATTGCTTTTTTCGATTAAACACTAAGTTGTAAATTACTTTTTCCATGATACATTTATATATTATCTGATTGTAAACACGAAGGAACAATAATAAGTTCTTTGTAGCACAATCTACAAACTAAAAGTTTGTTATCACGGATTACCAACTAATAAAAAACCATATATCAAAGTAAATAAAAAAGGCCTGCCAAATACATGGCAGGCCTCTCCTACTTTTCAAGATATTAAATCATATCAATAATCCTCACCTTCCCAACCTGTTTTACGGAATCCTTTAACCGTCATCGACTTTCCATTTTGAGTCAAGGTAAATTCAATGGCATCCACTTTTGTATTGGCTTGAGTAGTATAACCATCCACAATTACTTTACCAGAGATATTGAAGGTTACAGTAGAATTTATACCATCATCCGCATGGAGCAGATTAGCGATACCATCCCCATCAAAAGATTTAGAAGCTACATCACAATGAATCTTGCCACGTACTCCCCAGTCGTTTGTGGCAACACTCATTTTTATCCACATCTTATCCGTGGCATCATCAGTCGTATTGTAAGTATTGCAGGTCACACCTTCCGCCAAGACACCACCATCCTCACCTGTAACATTAACTACCCATTCGCCACATAAAGGGTAAATAGCCGTGTATTCTATCTCGTAATCACCATAAGTCTCACAAGAAGAAAAGGTGACCAACGCTAATAAGATAACCAGTAATTTATTTATCTGTTTCATATTCAAAAAGCTTTTCTGATTAATATACATTTATAACTCCCGTTTATTTATGCCACCATTGTTTTTCCGCTAACGGAACTACCGCCGGAGTATTAGGGTTATAGTCTGAAGATGACTTCGGATACAATAAACGACGAGGATATTCACCCGGAGCCAACGCAGAACCAATGCAAGGAGTCAACTGCCCCCAAATATATCCTTCCTCATCCACATGCTTTGTCCCTAAAACAGGAATACCGGTACGATTGATATCAAACCATGCGTCCCATGCTTGACAGCGAGTGGAAGCGATCCACTTCTGGGTCAAAATAGAGGTAAGCATTGAATTTTGGTCTGCACTATTGAAAGCATAAGGTGCACCTTCCGAAATAAACTCGGCAGCAGAATACCCCCAACGTTCAAACGCATAATTCACACCTTGCTCATAAGCCACTTTCGCTTTAGCCACATCATTCAAACGAGCGTAAGCTTCCGCTTGCAGGAACGCTACCTCAGCAGCAGACATAAAATAAACAGGATCCGTAGGACCTAGCTTAGCCACAGAGATCATACGAGTTGTTACCGCTACCGAGTTTGGGCGGTCACCATACTTCAAAGCTGTTGTCTCGCCGGAGCCATCCGTATTAGGTGAATAAAAATCATTTAAACGAGGATCCTCATATTTTTTCAAATAATCGCAAACCGTAGCGCACGCACGAATATTTACAGTTGAATTCAATTTACGACGGTCATTCTCATACAATGGATTTGATTTATTTTCCAAATCTTGAAAACAGTCCATCTTAGCGTCTACACTCAGCAAATCTCCTTCGTCAAGCAATGCCTTGATAGCAGCTTTATTCGTATCGAAATCACGCATCAACAATTTTAGCTTTAAACTCTTCGCAAATTGAATCCACTTATTCACGTCACCAGCGAACACCAAGTCTTGTTTTGTAACCGAAGGCAAACCACCTGCGGTAGCTTCCGCTTTTTTAGCGATAATCTCGTCCAACATCGCTAATAATCCCGGATAAACCACAGTCTTACTGTCATCATATTTCGGTGTAGTATTCTCATTCCCAAGAATAGCTTCTGTAAAAGGAATAGAGCCATAAGAGTCCACTAGGATATGATACATAAAGGCAGTCATAGTCTTACCCATTACCCAATAATTCCATTCTTGAGCCGATTCAGAGCTTTTGATAACCAAATCCAAGTCTGGCAGTGCTATTGAATAAGGTATAGACCACAAACGAGAATCGGATGCGTTAGTTATCGTATAGTTAACCAATGTATTATACTGGTTGGATGTATGTCCCTGCGTACATTGCTGAGACCACATGCTACCATATAATTCGTAAGTACCACCTACAATACTTGCTACTCCTGCGATACCAGAAGGAAGCAAAGTAGAAGAAGAGGCTTCCGTTGGATATTCCGGATTCTGGTTAATATCCAAATAATCGGAACAAGCTGTAGTCGCCATCAACAAGCAGCTAACCAGTCCTGTATATATTAAATTGTTTCTTTTCATACTATCTTTACTTTTTAAAGTTACTTATTATAATACGACTTTAATACCACCACCAAACGTACGGTTTGTCGGAGCCGCACCAAATTCACCAATTTCAGACAAGATGTCATTACCATAATTCGTACCTTCCGGATCTACGTAGTTGTTCTTTTTCGGGGTCCACATAAATAAATTACGTCCGATCAAACTAACTTGAACCATAGAGAATGGGGTTTGTTTCAACCATGCTTTCGGCAAAGAGTAAGAAAGTGTAATCTCTCTTAATTTCAAGTAATCTTTAGGTAAAATCCAATTTCTATACTGAGCGTAGTTGGAGGCGTTATTATAGTAGGTATTAACAGCGCTAGAAGCACCTCCCCAATGTACGATAGGTATATCATTCTCTACGTATTGACCATTTACGACTTTCACGGAATTAGGAACCACAAATGGTTCACGATTATTAAACACCGTATAAGTAGAGTTTCCGGCAAATGTAAGCAATTGAGAGGTATATGAATAGAACTCACCGCCATTACGCCAATCTAATACCGCTGATAAAGTAATCCCTTTCCATGTGAAATGCGTATTAAAGCCCATCAAGAAATTAGGAGTAGACGTTCCTACGATCTCTTTCTTGCTAGCATCAATTGTCGGCATACCGTTATTATCAACGATCACCTTACCATCATCGGTCGTGGCCAAAGCCGGAACCTTGAAAACGCCCAAAGGCTGACCTACTTCCGCAACGAAATCCACTTGATAGGAACTTGTCAATTTATACTCAGTTACATCATCCCATAACTCTTTCACCTCACTCCAGTTCTTACTGAAAGTAAAACCTAATCCCCACTCGAAATCTTTCGTACGAACAGGAATGCCATTCACTGCCAACTCGACACCTTGATTCGCAATCTTACCTACGTTGCGGGTCATAGACGTATAGCGAGACTCCGGAGCCAGACTAGCAGATATTATCTGATCTTTCGTACTCTTATTATAATAAGCAGCATCAATATCCAAGCGATTGTTAAACAGATGCGTTGTTAAACCGAACTCCCATTCTGTCGTGATCTCCGGACGAAGATCCATACTCGGCAAACGATTATACTCTGTCAAGCCTAATGTATTATTAATAGGTAAATATAAATCTCCAAAACCTAAACTGATTTGAGTCGGTGTAAAATAACTGCTAGTACGGTAAATCGGGGCATCGTTACCAGTCTGTCCCCAAGCTGCACGAACCTTCAAGAAATTCAGATAATCAGATTTCAAATCCTCAAACATATCCGTGATGATCAATGAAGTATTCACGCCACCATAGAAAAAGCTATTATTTCCTTGAGGTAAAGTAGATGACCAGTCGTTACGAATAGAAGCATTCACAAACCAGAAATTCTTGTAACCAAACTCACCTTGAGCGAACAAACCAACCAAACGGCGTCTATCAGAGTAAGTCGTAGTCATGGGCTTATCAACACCATTCGCTAGGTTAAACCATCCCGGTTGCTCCAAACCATACAGATAAGATTTCAAATAAGAACTCGTTTGTTGATTCAAGTTCCATCCAATCATACCATTCAAAGCGATATCCTCACCGATTTTATAATCCGCGTTTAAGAAAGCGGTCGCATCAATTTGCTCCACCTTGTCACGACGTTCCGTATAAGTACCGGGCTGCTGCTTCTTACCACCTAATTCACTCCAAGACCCTGAAGCGAAAGTCACTTTTTCATTCCATCTCTTTTGAGTAGCGTTCGTAAAGTCACCACCTAAACGTCCAACCGCCTTCAAACCTTTCATAATCTCAAAAGCAAGCTCGATCTTACCATAGACACGGTCGTCTTGATATTTATTACGATTATGATCTAACACCCAATATGGATTCTCCGCATAAGCTGTATAGAAGTTATCCGTATTAAAATAAGGATTCGTATAATCTTTCATTGAGCTAATATCTACATCCACGGCATGTTGCAAAATTTCAGAAAACATCGTTGCACCATCATCTCCTTGGCCAGCAGCAGCTTGTGTGATATCTTTACGGACATAGTTCAAGTTTAATTCCGCAGAAAAACGTTTATATTTCATATTACCTCTTAACGAGATTGTATTACGAGCATATGAATCAGCGTCACCCGGTAATACACCGTCAGACTTCACATTACCATAGGAGGCAACAAAACCAAGTTTATCATTACCCATACGAATCGAGACGTTATTATTCGTCTCAAAACCAGTTTCATAAAAATCACGAAGATTGTTCTTTACATACGAGAAAGGCTTAGAAAGCGGAGTTAATAAACCTTCTGAGCCGTCTGAGTAAGGTCCCCAGATATGATCACGACCATCCAAAACCGGTCCCCAAGAACCATTCTCCATAGGTCCGAAAGATCCCCATCCTTGTCCGAAACGATCTTGTGTTTGAGGAACACGCAATACGCTAGATCCCATAAATGAACCATCGTACGTAACAGAAAGCTTCTCAGCCCCAGCCCGTTTTGTTGTCACCATGATAACACCATTAGCAGCCCGGCTACCATAAAGGGCAGTAGCGGAAGCACCCTTCAAGACTGTTACAGACTCAACATCCTCTGGGTTAATGTCATTAGCTTGGTTACCAAAATCCACGGAGTTAGAGAAAGAATCCTCACCTTGGAAATCATTCATAATAGGCACACCATCCACCACATACAAAGGTTGATTAGCACTGAAAGAACTGATACCACGCACGATTACTTTCTGAGAAGAGCCTGTAGCACCACCGCTAGTAATATTCAAACCCGCAACCTTACCAGTCAAGCCTGACATCACTGATCCAGACTTAGCGGCATTCAAATCTTCACTCTTCACAGTAGAGGCTGCATAGCCCAACGCCTTTTCCTGCTTTTTCATACCAATCGCAGTTACGACAACCTCCTCAAGATTCTGGGTACCAGACTGAAGGACTACCCTCAACACATCTTGTACCGGAACCTCACGAGCAATCATACCCACATAAGAAATTACCAGAGTCTTCGCGGAACTTGGTACATCCAAACTGAACGCACCATCAAAATCCGTTACTGTTCCTGTAGTAGTACCCTTGACTATTACAGACGCACCAATAATCGGTTCACTGTCTTCGGCGGAAATAACAGTACCTGTCACTTTCCTCGTCTGAGCTGTGGCCAATCCAATGCCTAAAACTAGGCAAAGTAAAAGATAAGTCAACTTCTTCATAGACACACTCTTTTTTTGTTTAACTTACATATAATTAATTCGCAATAGATTTATAGCAACATGGAAATTAAGGTTCGGACAAATGCAAATGTAACAATAAATTTATTATAACAAATAAATAATCCTTAATTCCGCAACACTATTATAAAA